>NZ_CFAFZJ010000001.1:0-300868 GCF_983172305.1 Arcobacter thermotolerans | reverse complement strand
CTTTCCAACTATACTTTGATTTTAGTGGATACTGTGATATGGCTATTGGAATTTCTTTAATGTTTAATATAAAACTTCCAATTAACTTTAACTCTCCATATAAAGCTTTAAATATTCAAGACTTCTGGAGAAGATGGCATATGACACTTTCTAGATTTTTAAGAGATTATATCTATATTCCTCTAGGTGGAAATAGAAAAGGTGAATTTAGAACATATACAAATCTATTGGCAACATTTTTAATAGGTGGACTATGGCATGGAGCAGGATGGACATTTATAATCTGGGGAGCATTGCATGGTATAGCACTTGCAATTCATAGATTCTGGCAAAGCTTAGGATTTAAGATGAATAAAATCTTAGCTTGGTTTATTACATTTAATTTTATAAATATAACATGGATATTTTTTAGAGCAAAAGATTTTGAGAGTGCGATGAAAGTATTAGGAAGTATGTTTAGTTTGGATAATGTTGTGTTGCCAAATCCATTAGCTACAAAATTAGCATTCTTAAAAGACTTTGGAATTGAATTTGGTGGATTTGTTGCAAATATCGGTGGAGATTATTTTACGCCTTTATGGTTTATTGCTGGATTTATTTTAGTTTTAGCTTTTAAAAATAGTATGGAAAAAAGAGATAGTTTTAAACCAAACTATTTATATCTATTTTGCACAATATTTCTATTTTTAATTTCAAACTATTTTTTAATAGGATTGAATTCAGAATTTTTATATTTTAATTTTTAGGATAAACAATGAAAGCTAAAGAATATGTTCGACAATTGTTTTTGATAATGTTTGTTTTTATTGTAACAATTTTTTCAACAATTTATTTTTTTCATGATAAATTTGATAATAATGCACTCAAAAATAAAGAGTATTTAATAAGAGATTTAGAACCAACTTTAATATTTGCAGGCGATAGTAGAGCAGAAAGGCAATTAAATCCAAAAATTGCATCAAGTTTATTAAATATTGATATTAATAAAATTGTAAATATTGCTGTTAGTTCAGGAGATGCCTTGATGATAGAAGATTTAATAAATAAGTATCCAGAAAAGTTCAAAGATTCAACACTAATAATAAGTATAAGTCAAAATCAATTAAATGATAATTCTAAACAACCAGGTTATTTTTCTTTTAATATGATTTCTAAATTATCATTTATTGAACAACTAACAATATTCTCAACTAGCAATACTGAAACTCTTTTTAAGTATTATAGAAGTAATATATTCTGGTATTCAAAAAAATTATTAAATATTAATAAAACATCTAATAAAGATTTTGTAGATACAAATGGTTTTAATGGTATTGATGAAAAATTTGATTACAATAACTATACAATAAGAGATGTAAAAATAAATTCTTGGTATGAAAATTATAAGAATGAAGAAATAAAAATAAATATTCTTAAAAAATCACTTAAAAATATTAAAAATAATGTTAAAGAATTATATGTATATACAGCACCAATTTCACCAAAACATTTAGATATTATTAAAAATACTAACTATTTTGATATTGAAATTCAAATGCAATCTTCTTTTGAAAATTTATGTAATGAAATAAATATTAATTATAAATCTTATGCTTTTGATGAAAGATTCAAAAATGAAGATTTCTATGATGCATTACATTTGAATATAAATGGAGCTAAAAAGTTTACAAAAATATTATTAAATGATTTAAATAAATCTATATTAGACTAAAGTCTAATTTCCAAACCATTTTTAGCTACAATAAACCTTTATTTTTAGGAGTTAAAATGCAAAAATTAGAGTTATGGCACAATATCTCTTGCTCAAAATCAAATAGTGCAAAAGATTTTTTAGATCAAAATGGTTTTGAAATATCAGTAAGAGATTATCTACTAAATCCACCATCAAAAGTTGAGATTGAAGATTTATTAAAAAAATTAAATATCTCTATTTTTGATTTGGTGCGAACAGGTGAAGAGATTTACAAAGATTTAAAACTAGAAAATATAAAAGAGGAAGATAAGCTAATAGATGCAGTTTTGTTAAATCCAATTTTAATACAAAGACCAATTTTAGTTGGTGAAAACAAGGCTTTTATAGTAAGACCACCTGCTAGAATAGAGGATATTATAAATAGTTTTATATAGAAATTTAAAACAATATATTAAAAAAGTTTTAGATATAATCTAACCTAAATTTTGAAAAATAAGAATAGTTAGGATAAAAAATGGGTCAAACAATAACAGAAAAGATATTTAGTGAGCATGTAGGAAAAAAAGTTTTTGCTGGAGAGATTGTAAGAAGCAAAATTGATATGGTAATTGGAAATGATATTACAACTCCAATTTCAATAAAAGCTTTCGAAGATGGTGGCTTTGAGAAACTTGCAAATCCAGATGGTTTTGCAATAGTTTTAGACCACTTTATTCCAGCAAAAGATATTGCAAGTGCAAACCAAGCAAAAATTTCAAGAGATTTTGCTTATAAACACAATCTTAAAAACTTTTTTGATGAAAAAGATATGGGAATTGAGCATGCACTTCTACCTGAAAAAGGTTTAGTTATTCCAGGTGATGTTATTATTGGAGCTGATTCTCATACATGTACTCATGGTGCATTAGGCGCTTTCTCAACAGGTATGGGAAGCACAGATATCTCTTTTGGAATGATTACAGGAGGAAACTGGTTTAAAGTTCCTGAGTCAATTAAAGTTGTATTCAAAGGAAAACCTTCACAATATGTAACTGGAAAAGATTTAATACTTGAAATTATTAGAATTTTAGGAGTTGATGGAGCTTTATATAAAGCTTTAGAGTTTACAGGTGATACAATCAAATATTTAAGTATGGATGATAGATTCTCTTTATGTAATATGGCTATTGAAGCAGGTGCAAAGAATGGAATTGTTGCATATGATGAGATTACAAAAGAGTTTTTAGATACAGTTTCTAAAAACAATAATGGCTTAAGAGCAGAGCCAAAAATCCACTATAGCGATGAAGATGCAAACTATTGTCAAGTAATAGAGATAGATGTTGAAAAACTTGAACCTGTAATTGCATATCCATTTTTACCATCAAATGGTCACTCAGTTTCACAAGCAGTTAGTGATAATATAAGAGTTGATCAAGTATTTATTGGAAGCTGTACAAATGGAAGATTAAGTGATTTTAAGGTTGCTGCTGAAATCTTAAAAGGTAAAAAAGTTGCACGTCACGTAAGACTTATTTTAACACCTGGTACTCAAAAAATTCTAAGAGATGCAACAAAATTAGGATATATTGATACTTTAGTTGATGCAGGAGCAGTTGTTTCAAATCCAACTTGTGGTGCATGTTTAGGTGGATATATGGGAATTTTAGGAGATGGTGAAGTTTGTATCTCTACAACAAATAGAAACTTTGTTGGAAGAATGGGAAGTAGAAGTTCAAAAATATATTTAGCAAATAGTGCTGTTGCAGCTGCAAGTGCAATTTCTGGATATATTACAGACCCAAGAAGTTTATAATTATGAATATAAATCCATTTGAAATACCTTGTGTTATTTTAAGTGGAGGGAAAAGCTCTCGTATGGGGGAAGATAAATCTCTTCTTCCATTTTCTTCTTCAAACTCTTTAATAGAGTTCCAATTTAATAGATTAAAGCCATATTTTAAAGATATCTATATCTCTTCAAAAAATGATAAATTTGATTTTTTAAAAGATAAATCAAAACTAATTTTAGATAAAAATCAAGATATCTACTCTCCAATTCTAGCTCTGCAAACAATACTTGAAAAATTTGATAAAGTTTTTATAATAACAGTTGATACACCATTTGTAAAAATAGAAACAATAGAAAAACTAATAAACCATTCAAATAATTTTGAGATTACAATTTCACAAACATCTCAAAGAACTCACAATCTTTGTGGAGTATTTTCAAATAATTTAAATGAAACTATTGAAAAAATGATAAAAAATGATATTCATAAAATAAACTATTTAGTAAAAAATTCAAAATATCAAATTATAAATTTTGATGATGAAGATGAATTTTTGAATATAAATGAAAAAAAAGAGTATGAAAAAGCTCTTAATATTATAAATTAAACTAATAACTTTTTTAAAATAATATCTTATTTAAGTAAGAGTAATATTATAATTTTTTAGATAATATATCTCATATTTTGTCAAAAGGAAATTTTAATGAAAAATGATGAGATGAAAAAAGCATTAGAAGTAGTAAATAGCGAATTAAAAAAAGCTGGAATCTCAAGAAGAGATGCTTTTAAGCTTGCAGGTCTTAGTGGAGCTGCTTTTTTAGCTGGAGGAACAGAGGTTAAAGCTTCAACTGTTGCAAAAGCTAGTGAAGCAAAAGGAAAAATACTAATTATTGGTGGAGGTCTAGCTGGAATTTCAACAGCAGCTAGATTAGCGAATAGTTTAACAGATCCTGATATTACAGTAATTGAGCCAAATCCAAAATCTGTATCATATCAAGCTGGAACTACTTTGTTGGCAAGTGGAGTTTACTCTTCAAAAGATGAGTTAGTTTATGAAACAAAAGATTTTTTACCAAAGGGAGTAACTTTAATAAAGGATAAAGCAGTAGATTTTAATCCTGAAGCAAATAGAGTTACTTTGGCTTCTGGAGATATTTTAGATTATGATTTTATGATAGTTGCAGCTGGAGTTGTTTTAGACTTTGGTGCTATAAAAGGTCTTGAGGAAATAGGAGAAGCATATACAAATGGCGATGCATCTAAAATTTTAAAAGTTTTTGGAAATAGTGGAATAACATCTGTTTATAATATTGATAGTGCAGAGGATATGTGGAAACAGACTCAAACATTTATAGAAAGAGCAAAATCAGGTGAAAAATTAAAAGCTATTTTTACAGCTCCAAATACAGCTGTAAAATGCGGTGGAGCACCAAAAAAAGTTATGTATTTGGTAAATTCAAGACTAAATGAAGCGAATGCTAGAGGAAATGTTGATTTAACATATTATGATAATAGCGATAAACTTTTTAGTGTAAAAGAGTATGCAGATGCAATTGAAAAACAGTTTATTGCAAGAGATATGAAGTGGAATTTTAATCATAATTTAGTTGGAGTTGATATTTCAAAAAAAATAGCAATATTTAATAAACACTGGGAAGAAAAAGGTGAATATGATAAAGATTTAGAAGAGCATGAAATTGTAAAGAAAAATCAAAAAGTTGAAGTACCTTTTGACTTTTTACATATAACACCACCTCAAAAAGCACCAGATGAGATTGGAAAGTCTGAAATAGGTTCAGATAAAGGATGGATTCCTGTAAATAAAGAGACACTACAACACGTAAAATATAGCAATATTTTTGCTCTTGGAGATATAGCAGCTGTTCCTATGGGAAAAACAGGTGGAACTGTAAGAAAACAGTATAAAGTATTGGTTGATAATTTGATTTCAGTTATGGAAGGAAAAGAACCAAAAGAGTATTTTGGAGGATATACAGTTTGTCCACTTATTACAGATATAGGAAAAGTAATGTTAGCAGAGTTTGACTGGACGGCAAAACCAACTCCGTCATTTCCTTTGGACCCAACACAAGAGAGATGGATTTGGTGGTTAATGAAAGTGTATATGTTAAAACCTATGACTATGCATGGAATGCTAAGTGGTAAAGCATAATTAAAATTTAAATAAAGGGGTATAAAATGAAAAAGTTATTAGCAATTTTCGCTATGGTTTTGATGTTTCTTCAATTAAATGCAGAAGAAGTTGTTGATTTAAAAGAACCTTCAAGTGAAGTAAAAGAGCTTATGAAAAAGCATAAATTAAAAGAGGTTGATTTCGATTATGTTAAAAAAATGATTGGAGTTGGAAATAGGGGAGCTGTAGAAGCAATTTTAATAGATGCAAGACCTCAAGTTAAATATCAAAGAGGAACTATTCCTTCAAGTTTGAATATTGCAGATACTGATTTTGAAGAGGGATATAAACAAATAGCTGATATTTCAAAAGATAAAGAGATTATAGTATTTTGTGGTGGTTATGCTTGTACAAAAAGTGCTATAGTTGCAGATTTATTGATTAAAAAAGGTCATAAGAATGTTAAGGTTTATAATGCTGGTGAGCCTGAATGGTCTAAAAAAGATTATTTAGAAGTTGATACATTAGTAGTTAAGGCTTATTTTGAAAATAATAGTGCATTGCTAGTAGATGCAAGACCAAATGCTAAATATTTACAAGAGACTATTTTAGGAAGTATTTCAATTCCTGATACAAATTTTGATAAATTAGTAGGAAGATTTCCTATAGATAAAGATGAAAAAATTGTAGTTTTTTGTGCAGGTTATGAGTGTGAAAAATCAAATATAGTTGCAGATAAATTATATAAATTAGGTTATAAAAATGTTGTTGTTTATGCAGGAGGTCTTCCTGAATGGAAAAAACAATCTCTTCCAACAACAGCTGGAGCTAAAAAAGTTGATGCAGTAAAAAAAGAACAAAAACCAGAATTTAGTAAAAATGGTGCAAAACTTGGAAAAGATGAAGGAAGTATTGATGGTGAGTGGTTAAAAGCTCTTATTATTGATAATAAAGTTCCAGAATATATACAAATTGTAAATGTATTACCAGCAAAAGAGTTTAAAAAGGGAAATATCAAGGGTTCTATTAATATTGAAACTGATAAGCTTTCAGCAAAAGAGATTGTTTCAAAATTGCCTAAAAATAAAACTATTATTTTTAACTGTAGTGCAGGAGCTAGATCTATTGAAGCTTGGATGAAACTTAAAAAAGATGGTATTGACGTTAGCGAGATTTTCTATTTTGATGCAAATATAAATTGTAAAGATAATAATTGTAAAATTGAAGTAAATGAGCCTTTAGAATAAAAGGCTTATCTATTTTTTGATATAAAAAAAGGGAAGGTTTTTAAACCTTCCCTTTTTTATTTTATATGCAAATTTATTATTTAAGTGCTGCTTTAGCAGATACTACTAAAGATGCAAATGCAGCAGAGTCATTCATAGCAAGATTTGCTAAGATTTTTCTATCAAGTTCAATACCTGATAATCTTAAACCATTTATGAATCTTGAGTAGTTAATATCATTTAATCTACAAGCTGCATTGATTCTGATAATCCATAGTTTTCTAATATCTCTTTTTTTCTGTCTTCTATCTCTAAATGCGTATACAAGACTTCTTTCTAATTGTTCTTTAGCTTTTCTAAAGTGTTTTCTTCTTCCACCAAAGAATCCTCTAGCTAGTTTTAATACTTTTTTGTGTCTTCTTCTTCTTACAACACCAGTTTTTACTCTTGGCATATTTTTCCTTTCTTTACCGTTACTTTTAATAAGGTGTCGGATCTATCCGAACTTATCCATATAAATATGGAGGGACAAAATTACTATATTTTAGTAATTACGCTAAACATAAAGTTGAAAGAACACCATTTAAGTTTGTACTATGTACAGTTTGTGGTCCTCTCAAATTTCTTTTTCTTTTTTGCGTTTTTTTAGTTAAAATGTGGCTTCTAAAAGCAGAACCTCTTTTGATAGTTCCATTTTTCTTTACTTTGAATCTTTTAACAGCACCTTTAACGCTTTTCATTTTTGGCATAAAGAAATCCTTTCATATAAATTTGCATTTTTCATATTGAAAAAGTTTTGGATTATACTCAAAAAAATATTAATAAATGATTAAAAGATATAAAAAATATTAGCTAGAGTAGCTAATATTTTATAAAGATAGTTTAAAAAAGATTAGTTATAACTAATCTTTTTTAGGAGTTACAAGAAGATTTACGTATCTACCTTCAAGTTTTGGTTCTTTGTCCATAATTGCAATATTTTCAATCATAGCCCAAACTCTTCTTAAAACTTCAATACCAGCTTCTGGATTTGCCATCTCTCTACCTTTTAGAAAAACCCTAAATTTTACATGGTTTCCTTCTTCTAAAAATTCAATTGCATGTTTTACTTTGTAGTTAATATCATTGTCGGCAATTTTTACAGATAGCTTGATCTCTTTAACAACAACTATTTTTTGATTTTTCTTTGCTTCTTTTTTCTTTTTTTCTTGTTGATATTTGAATTTACTGTAGTCCATAATCTTTGCAACAGGAGGATTAGCATCTGCAGCTATAAGAACTAAATCAAGTCCAGCTTCATCTGCAAGAGCAAGAGCTTGTGCAGTTGGGATAATCCCATAATTTTCTCCACTATCGCTTGTACATCTTAACTCTTTTGCAGTAATATCCTCATTCATTATTACATCTGATTTTTTATTATCTCTACTCAAATTCTACTCTCCTTGTTTATTTTGTTTAGTAAGTCAATAAAATCTTGCTTACTTAAATTTGATTGCTCTCTAGTTCTTCTATTTCTTAAAGCAATAGATTTATTAGCAACTTCCTCATCTCCAATAACAACAATCATTGGAACTCTCTCTTTTTCTGCCATTCTAATTCTTTTATTTAAACTTTCGTTCATATTAAAGATTTTAGAATCTATACCATCCTCTACTAAATCTCTTTGTATCTCTTTTGCATACTCAACATGAGAATCAGCAATTGGTACAAAAATAACTTGAGTTGGTGCAATAACAAATGGAAATTCTCCAGCACAGTGTTCAGTTAAAATTCCAATGAATCTTTCAAATGAACCTAAAATTGCTCTATGAATCATAACTGGTTGTTCTTTTTCACCTTTGTCATTAATAAATTCAGCATTAAATCTTGAAGGCAAATTCATATCTACTTGAACAGTACCACATTGCCATTTTCTACCTATTGCATCTAGGATTTTAATGTCGATTTTTGGACCATAAAATGCTCCTCCACCTTCATCAATTCCATACTCTATATTTTTTTCATTTAAAGCATCCATAATTCCAGCAGTTGTTTTTTCCCAGAAAATATCATCACCAATTGCTTTTTCAGGTTTTGTAGAAACTTCAATTTCATATTTAAAATCAAACATTTTAAGAAGTGAATCAACAAACTCTAATACTTCAAAAATTACATCTTTTATTTGATCTTGTGTACAAAAGATATGTGAATCATCTTGTGTAAACTCTCTTACTCTGAATAATCCATGCATAGCTCCACTCATTTCGTGTCTATGTACAACTCCATATTCAAAAAGTTTTTTTGGTAAATCTTTATATGAAACTAAACTATTTTTAAATATTTGAATATGCCCAACACAGTTCATTGGTTTAATTCCATACTCTTGATCATCAATAGTAGTAAAATACATATTCTCTTTATAGTTTGCATAATGTCCTGAGATTTTCCACATTTCTGATTTTAATATCTCAGGTCCTCGAACTGGTTCATAACCTCTAACTCTGTGAGCTTTATATAAAAGATGTTCTAACTTACTTCTTAGTCTTGCTCCATTTGGTAACCACATAGGAAGACCAGCTCCAACATCATCATTAAATGTGAATAGTTCAAGTTCAGTTCCTAGCTTTCTGTGGTCTCTTTTTTTAGCCTCTTCAATCATTTTTGTATAATCAAATAATGCTTGCTTATCAAAAAATGCAATACCATAAATTCTAGTAATCATCTCATTCTTTTCATCACCACCAAGATATGCACCTGCAACTCGTGTAAGTTTAAAACTTCTTATCATTCTTGTATTTGGTAAGTGAGGACCTCTACATAAATCTTCAAAATCACCTTGTTTGTAGATTGTTAAAGTATCATCTTTTATATTTTTAAGAACAGCTTGTTTTAACTCATCATTTTTGAATTTCTCATAAAACTCTTCTTTTGTAGTCTCATGTCTAGTAATAGGTAGTTTTCTATCTGCTATTTCTTTCATTTTCTTTTCAATAGTTGGTAAATCTTCATCTGAAATTTTACTTTCTACTTTAAAGTCATAATAAAAACCTTCTTTTACAACAGGTCCAACAAAGAATTTTGCTTCAGGATAAAGTTCTTTGATAGCTTGAGCCATCATATGAGCGCAAGAGTGTCTTAAAATCTCTAGAGACTCTTTTGAGTCGTCAGCTTTTATAATATCTCCTTTGATATTTAAAGCTTCAGCAGTCTGAAGGTCATAAATTTGACCATCATGTAATAAACCAATTTGTTCCAATATTTTCCTTTTTTTCAAAGTCTTATAAAATGCAATTATTCTATCTTAAAAAAACTTAAACAATATAAATCATATAGTTATTTTAGAAATATTTGGTTACAATTTACCTATGATTCTAAATATTTCTAAAATAAAAACAGAAGCATTGTTACTCTTTTGTAGAGACTTAATAAATACATACAAAGATGTAAAGCCAAAAACAAAATCTGATTTGGATCTTTATTATGAGTTTGAAACTATTAATAGTGATATATTAAAACAGTTTTCAAATATTTTGTATGAACCAAAATATTATATAGATAATCAAAAGAACTTTAGAGTAAAAGCTATTTTAAAATGTTATAACTTTATATCAAAAGAGCTTGAAAAAAACCTCAAACAAAATGAAGAGTTTAATCCATCACTTCTATATTTTTCAATATTAGCTCTTTGGTTTAAAGAGTTAAATAAAGAGTCAACTAGTAAAGAGTTTATCTTTTTCACACTATATCCATATTCATTTATTTATGATAAGTTTTTAATAAAAATGAGTGATGTTGAGTATAAAATTATGAATATAAAAATGATAGAGTTATCTGAAATAATAGTTTCAAAATATGATAGATTAACATTATAAAGATAGATTTAACTATCTTTATAACTTAAAAATTAGCAAGAAGGAACATTTCCTGAATCACTTGCAAACTCTATAGAGAAATCCATAACATGATCAAGCAGACTCTCTTTTATATCTCCAGCTTTTACTTTTGGACAAATTTTTATAATCTCAGCTTCAGCTGTTCCATCTGCTTTTATTTTTCTCCACTCCTCTTGAGTATGTTTTAAAGCAAATTTTGCTCCATCCATCCCGCAAGGCTCTTTTAAGAATTTAATAAATGCTTTTTGTCCTTTTTGAACATCTGCAAAAGATGAAGTTGATGCAATAGCCAAAGCTAAAGTTGAAGCTGCTAATATCTTTAATAGTTTCATACTATTCTCCTAAATTAAATTTAGCTACAATTATAACCTTTAGATATAAAAAGTGTCTGAAATTTAGAAAAAAATATAAATAAAAGAGTAAAATTGCAATACAATATTTTAAAAAAAATTGTTGATTATCTTAGTGAGAATGCCCAAAATATAAAGTTTATAAAAAGAGTTGATAACAATATAATTATAATTGAATTTAATAATAAAAATATCATATACTTTGATTTAAACAAATCAAATGCAAAGATATTTAAATCAAAAGAACAAATATCATTAAAAAAAGATTTTAATGCTCCTTTTGATGTGGTGCTTCAAAAAAAGTTTACAAATTCAAAAATTGAGAGTATTGAAATTTATAACAATGATAAAATCATAAACATAAAGGTAAATTCAAGTTCATCTTATAAAAAAGAGAATTTGATTTTGCAACTCGAATTTACTGGAAAATATACAAATATTATAATTTTAGATGAAAATAGAACTATTTTGGAAGCTTTAAGACATATTGATGAATATTCATCTTTTAGAGTTGTGAAAGTTGGAGCAAAACTTGAAGAAATTCCCAAAAAAGATTTTGTACCAAAAGAGTACGAAATAGAGAATATTGAAGATTATTTATATCAAGTTTATGATGAACAAGTTAAAGAGAATTTAGAAAATATTAAAAAACAAAAAATTTCAAATATTGATAAAAATATTAAAAAATTAGAAAAAATTCTACACTCTTTACCAAAAAAAGAGGATTTGGAAAAAGAGTCAGAAGATACATACACTAAGGCAAATCTTATTTTAGCAAATTTACATACTATCAAAGCTTATCAAAAAGATTTAAAAATTGAAGATTATAATGGTAAATTAATAACTGTAGAGCTTGAAAATATGAAAAATCCAACTATTTTTACAAATGATTTATTTAAAAAAGCAAAAAAATTGAAGCAAAAAGCTTTTAATATAACTATTGAAGAGAGTAATTTAAAAGATAAATTGGATTTTTTAAAAAAATTAAGAATAAATCTTCAAAATGCAAGTTCGATTGATGAGTGTGAATTTTTATCTCCAAAAAAAGAGAAAAATCAGATAAAAACTAAAAAAGCGCAAAACTGTGAGAGTTTTTTCTTTGAAGGTTTTAAAATTATGTTAGGTGCTAATGAACGAGAAAATACATATTTGCTTGAAAATTCAAAAGCTAGTGATTTTTGGTTTCATCTAAAAGATAGACCATCTTGCCATGTGATTGTACAAAATAGTAAAAAAGATTTACCACAAAATATTATAGAAAAAGCAGCAAGTTTATGTGCAAAGTTTAGTGTAGATTTTGGTGGTACATATGAAGTTGATTTTACACAAAGAAGAAATGTCAAAATTCAACATGGAGCAAATGTGCTTTATAATCCATACAGTACTATTGTTGTTAAAGTTTAATAATAGTTAATAAAATTTAAATATAATAAGCCATTGAATATTTTTTAGGAGAATATAATGAAAAAAATTAGAAATTTAACACTAAGTATTGTTTTAGCTTCAACACTATTTAGTGGATGTGCAACAACAGAGCTACAAACTAATGTAAGAATGTCTCAAAGTGTATTTATTGACCCAGTTAAAAAAGAGTTAAGAACAGTATTTATATCTAGTAAAAATACTAGCGGACAGCCAATAAATCTTGAGCAAAGTTTATCAAATGAACTTCAAGCAAAAGGCTATAAAATTGTTGATGACCCAGATGAAGCTACATATATTTTGATGGTAAATGTACTTTATTGTGATAAAAAACAAGAAAATAATGTAGCAGGAGCTGCTTTGGGAGCAGGAGCTGTTGGAGCAGGTGTTTCTGCATATAATAATGGAGGAGCTGGTCAAGCTATTGGAGTTGGATTGGGAGCTGCTGTAATTGGCGGACTTATTGGTAAAGCAACAGAAGATACAATTTATCAAATGCAAGTTGATATATTAATAAAAGAGAGAACAAAAGGTTCTGTTTTAACACAAAATTCAACAGTAGCTGGGCAAGCTAGTGTAAGAGATGGTAAAAAATCAGGATTTGTAAATAGTTTTGGTGGAGATGTTCGAAATACAAATGCTACTGGACAGATTAATTCAAATATTGCTAATGATAAAACTCAATATTACGAAGAAGATCGAAAAGAGTATAAAACAGTAATGTTAGCAGAAGCTACAAAAATGAATTTAACTTTACAAGAAGCAACACCAATTTTAGAAAAACAGATTTCAAATCAAATCTCAGGATTATTCTAAAAAACTAAAATGCACTAAATTTTAGTGCATTTTTAAACTCTCAAAATATAATAGTACAATCGATTTAAAAGCGAAATTTTAGTAAAATATTGTAATTTTAGTTTAAGGTAAGCTTTATGTTTAAAATACTTGGAAATTTATCAACAAGAGTAAAAACAGCTCTTGTTTTGTTTGTGCTTTTTTTAATTATTGCATATATAGATTCATACTTTCTATTTTGGTTAGTGTTTGGAGTGGTTCTTATGGTTGCAGTACGTGAAGCAAAAATGCTATATGGATTAGAAGATAAGAGCATATATATTTATGTTTTATTACTTTGGGTAGCTGTATATTTCTATCCTATGCCTGTTGATTTAATATTCATAGTAGCAATTGGTTATGCTTCACAATTAGCATATAAAAGAAAACTTGATAAAAAGATGATTTTACCTCTTCTTTATCCAACTGCATCATTTGTTTTTTTAATCTCTTTATATAGTGAATTTGGAGTAATGGTACTATTTTGGCTACTAATAATAGTTGCAGCAACTGATACAGGAGCTTATTTCGCTGGAAAAACTTTTGGAAGAACTCCATTTTGTGAAACAAGCCCAAATAAAACTTTAGAGGGTGTTGTAGGTGGTATGATTTTTGCTGTAATTATGGGTATTTTTACTTCTATAAATGAAGTTGGGATTTTAGGAGCTATTATAGTTTCAGCTATTGTATCACTATCTTCAGTTTTTGGAGATTTATATGAAAGTTATCTAAAAAGAGAAGCTGGAGTAAAAGATAGTGGAAATATTTTACCAGGACATGGTGGAGTTTTAGATAGAGTTGATGGGTATTTATTTGGAGCGATAGTTATGTTAGTTTTATTAAGGATAATTATTTGATACTTCTTGGAAGTACAGGTTCTATTGGAGTAAATACTCTAGAAATTGCGAAAAAATTTGCTCTAAATGTTGAGGTTTTAGTAGCTGGAAGAAATATTGATTTACTAAATTCTCAAATAAAAGAGCATAATCCAAAAAAAGTGATAATTGCTTCTAAAGATGATATAAAAAAAGTAAATCACAAAAATGTATTTTTTGGAGAAGAAGCTATACTTGAAGCAATAGAAGATAGCTCTTCAAAAACTGTTGTAAATGCTCTTGTTGGTTTTTTAGGATTAAAACCAACATTAAAAGCTATCGAGTGTGGTAAAAAAATTGCTTTAGCAAATAAAGAGTCATTAGTTGTTGCTGGAAAATTTATAGACCAAAAAAATTTAAGTGCTATTGATAGTGAACATTTTGGTCTTTGGTATTTACTTCAAGATAAAAAAATAGATTCTATGACAATCACAGCAAGTGGCGGTTCTTTTAGAGATTATCCACTTGAATCTTTGAAAAATGTATCTATAAAAGAGGCTCTTAATCATCCAAATTGGAAAATGGGAAATAAAATAACAATAGATAGCGCAACTATGACAAATAAAATGTTTGAGTTAATAGAAGCTGCTTGGCTCTTTGGTACAAAAAAACTAGATGCTGTTATTGAGCCAAAATCTTTGGTTCATGCATTAATAAATTTCAAAGATGGAAGTACAACAGCTCATATAGCAAATGCATCTATGCAACTTCCAATATCTTATGCAATTTTAGGAAGAGTCGATTGTGAAATTCTAAAACCTATTGATCTGCTTGAAATATCATCTTTAGAGTTTAAAAAAATAGAAGATAGTAGATATCCAATTTGGTCTTTAAAAGATGAGATTCTAAATAATCTTGATTTAGGTGTTGTTTTAAATGCAGCAAATGAAGTTGCTGTTTCAAAATTTTTAAGTGGAAAAATAGGTTTCTTGGATATTTCAAAGATAAGCTTAGAAGCTATAAATAGATTTAATAGTTTAAAAGCTTCAAATATTGAAGATATTTTTGAAATAGATAAAGAGGTAAGGAGATATTTTGACTCTTGATCTTTTAATTCCTTTTGGAATTTTGTTAATCTTAGTAATATATCTAATATATTCAAGAGTAAAGTTTGAGAAAAATATTGTAAAGCTATATGAAGATAAGTTAGAAGAGTGGAAAAAGCACTCAAAAAGTGATGAAAAAATAGAAACTAAAAAAGAGTTAGTAGCTCTTGTTTTTAAAAAAGATTATAAAATAACTATTGAATATTTTGATGAAAAAATAGAAGATAATCTAAGAAGAGCAAAATTTGAAATTTATAAATATGGAATTAAAGATGAAGAAAAATAAAAGAGTTTTAATTTTACATGGTCTTAATGGAAGCTCATATCCTCATTGGCAAGCACATTTAGCAATGGATTTAATTAAAGAAGATTTTGTAGTATCTTTTCCTGAGTTACCAAATAAAAATAGCCCAGATTTAAAAGTATGGAAAGAGTTTTTAAAAGTGGAATTAGATCATTTTAAACCAGATATTGTAGTTTGTCACTCTTTGGCAAATATTTTATGGTTTCATATTTGTGATGAACTAGATATTAATTTGGATAAATTAATGTTAGTTGCACCTGTAAGAAACGAAGTGTTAGAAGATGCTAAGAGCTTTTTTCCTTATCCTGAGTCAAAAAATCTAAAAGCAAAAGAGATTATAATGGCAGCTTCAACAAATGATCCATATATGAGTTTAGAAGAAGCTATAGCTTTGCAAAGTAAATTAAATATTGGTATGAAAATTATGGAAGATGCAGGACATATAAATGCTGCTTCTGGATTTGGAAAACTTGATTGTGCTTTGGATTGGATAAAAAGAGAAGAAGTTTGTGAGAAGCAGGAGTAAAAAAGTATGATACTAGCAATCGAAAGTTCTTGTGATGATAGCTCTATATCTATTACAAAAATAGATAGTTTAAAGCTAGTTTTTCATAAAAAAATATCTCAAGAAATAGAGCATAGTATTTATGGTGGAGTTGTACCTGAATTGGCTGCTAGGCTTCATATAGAAGCATTACCAAAAATTCTTGAAGAGTGTAAAGAGTATTTAAAAGATTTAAAAGCTGTTGCTGTTACAAATGCACCAGGTCTTAGTGTTACTCTTACAGAGGGAGTTTCTATGGCAAAGGCAATAAGTATAGCTTTAAATATTCCAATAATTGCAGTAAACCATTTAAAAGGGCATATTTATTCACTTTTTATAGAAAAAGATGCAATATTTCCTATGACAACTCTTCTTGTTTCAGGAGGTCATACTCAAATAATTGAAGCAAATAGTCTAAATGATATGAAAATTCTAGGAAAAACATTAGATGATAGTTTTGGTGAGAGTTTTGATAAAGTTTCAAAAATGTTAAAATTGGGTTATCCTGGTGGTCCAATAGTTGAAAAGTATGCAAAAAATGGAGATGAAAATAGATTTTCTTTTCCAATTCCACTTTCTCAAAGTCCAAATATAGAGTTTAGTTATTCAGGACTTAAAAATGCAGTTAGACTCGAAATAGAAAGACTTGAACGCACCACTTTAGAAGAGCAAGATATAAGTGATATATGTGCTTGTTTTCAAAAAACAGCGGTAAAACATATCTTGCAAAAGTTAAAAAAACTTTTTAAACAAAAAACTATCAAAAATTTTGCGATAGTTGGAGGTGCAAGTGCAAATTTATATTTAAGAAAAGAGCTTGAAAACATCTGTTTGGAATATAAATCAACTTTGCATTTAAGTGATTTAATGTATTGTTCAGACAATGCTGCTATGATAGGAAGAGTTGCGGTTGAGCAGTATAAACAAAATGATTTTATAAATCTAGAAGATTTAGATATAAAAAGTAGATTAAAGGATTACTAGAATGGGTATAGTAGAAAAATTGTCTTTAGGTCTTGGTGCAAAACTTGAAGGAAATAGTTTTGATACACAAAAAGATGATAAAGCTAAAGTAAAAGTAGAAAAGAGAATTTCAAAAGTTGTTTTACCAAAAAATCAACATCAATTAGTCTTTTCTCTTGAAAAAAGAAATGGAAAACCAGTTACTATTATTGGAAAATTCCAAATAGAAGATGAAAAAATAAAAGATATTTTAAGATTACTTAAGACGAAACTCGCTTGTGGAGGTTCAATAAAAGATGAATATATTGAAATTCAAGGTGATTTAAAAGATAAAGTAAGAGTTATTTTGGTTGATAATGGATGGAAATTTAAAAACTAACAACTAAATAAAGGAGTATTCCAGTGAAAAAGATATTTGATGAAGTAAGAAGTTTGGATAAAAGAGCAATAGAAGAATTTCACTTAACAGAAGATATCTTGATGGAAAATGCTTCTTTAGGTCTAAAAAATTATATAACAAAAAAATTCAAAAAAAATAGTTCTATTTTAATTGTTTGTGGAAGTGGAAATAATGGTGCAGATGGTATTTCCTTAGGAAGATTGCTTCAAAACAAATTTAAAGTTAGTTTATATATTGTAAATGAACCAAAAACAGAGATTGGAAAATTACAACTAAAAAGAGCAAAATCAATAAATGTAAATTTTGTAAATCAAATTTTTCAAGCAGATATTGTAGTTGATTGTTTATTTGGAACAGGATTAAATAAAGAGCTTGATGAAGATAGTGTATCTTTAATAAATAGTTTAAATAATTTGAACTCATTTAAAATTGCTTGTGATATTCCAAGTGGTATAAATAGTTTAGGACAAATTACCCAAACAGCTTTTAAAGCAGATATTACAATAACTATGGGGGCTTTAAAAACAGCACTTTTAACTGATATTGCAAAAGATTTTGTAGGAAAAATAAAAGTTGCTAATTTAGGCTTACCAGAAGATATTTTTCAAATAGAAACAAACAAATATTTATTACAAAAATCAGATTTAAAACTTCCTCTAAGAGATATTAAAAATTCTCATAAAGGAACATTTGGTCATGTAAATATTGTGTCGGGAGAAAAAATAGGTGCATCAATTATAGCTTCGCAAGCTTCTTTTGCTTTTGGAGCAGGGCTTGTTACAATAGTTTCACAAAATGAAAAGAATATACCTTGTCACATAATGCAAAGTAAAAGTGTAAGTGATAATTGTACTGCAATAGCTTTGGGTATGGGATTAGGAGAGATTGAATCTCTTAAGCTTGAAGAAATTTTACAATTAAATATTCCAAAAGTTTTAGATGCAGATATTTTTTATAATCCACTAATAGTTAAATATTTAGATGAAAATGTAGTTTTAACTCCACATCCAAAAGAGTTTATATCTCTTTTAAAACTAACAAATATTGCTGATATTTCAATTGAAGAGTTGCAAGATAATAGATTTTTATATGTTGAAAAATTTTGTAAAATATATCCTAAAGTAACACTTTTATTAAAAGGTGCAAATGTGATTATTTCTAAAAATGATAAAATATATGTAAATATTTTTGGAAGTTCAAAATTAAGTAAAGGTGGCAGTGGAGATGTTTTATCAGGTTTAATAGTATCTTTATTAGCCCAAGGTTATACATCATTAGAAGCTGCAATAAATGCTAGTTTAGCTCATACAATAGCAGCAAAAAAATATAAAAATAATAACTATTCTATGAGTCCACAAGATATAATTCAAGGTATAAAAATTTTATGAAAGCAGTTATAGTTCAAACTACAACTTCTAATGAAGAAGAAGCAAAAAAAATAGCTAAAATTTTGATTCAAGATAAGCTTGCTGCTTGTGTGCAGTTAAAAGATATAGAATCTCTTTATAATTGGGATGGTAAATTATGTTGTGAAAGAGAAACACTTTTAAGTATAAAAACAAAAAAAGAGCTTTTTTCTAAAGTTAAAAGCAAAATATTAGAACTTCATAGTTATGATACTCCAGAAATTATCGAATTAGATACTTCAAATATTAGTGAAGATTATTTAAAATTTATAAAGGAAAATACAATATGAGTGATATTTTAAAAATAGGAAAATATGAGTTAAATAGTAGATTAATAGTTGGAAGTGGTAAATATAAAGATTTCCAAACTACTAAGGAAGCAACACTTGCAAGTGGAAGTGAGTTAATAACTGTAGCAATAAGAAGAGTAAATATTACAAATCCAAATGAAGAAAATCTCTTAGATTATTTTAAAGATACAAATATTAAGTTTTTACCAAATAGTGCTGGATGTAAAAATGCCCAAGAGACGGTGACAACTTTTAGACTTATGAGAGAAGCTACAGGTATTGATTTAATTAAATTAGAGATTATTGGAGATTTTAGTAAAACTTTGTATCCAGATGTTATTGAAACCATTAAAGCTTGTGAAATCTTAAAAAAAGATGGTTTTACAGTTATGGCATATACAAGTGATGATTTAATTGTTGCAAAAAGACTTGAAGATGCTGGTGCTGATGCTATTATGCCTTTGGCTGCTCCAATTGGAAGTGGTTTAGGTGTTCAAAATAGATATAATATTGCATTTATAAAAGATAGTGTAAAAGTTCCTGTTATAGTTGATGCTGGAGTTGGATGTGCTAGTGATGCTGCTATTTGTATGGAGCTTGGTGCTGATGGAGTTTTGACAAATACTGCAATAGCTGGAGCAAAAGATCCAATCTCAATGGCAATAGCTATGAAACATGCAGTTATAGCTGGAAGATTAGGGTATAAAGCTGGAAGAATAGAGAAAAAACCTTATGCAAGTGCATCTTCTCCTTTGGATGGTTTAATACAATTTTAGACAATTTCAAGAAATTTTGTATTTTTTACAATTTTTCTTGAAAAGCTCTTGACAAAAGGAAAAATATATAATATAATTCCGTCCACTTTTTGAGTTAAAAGGTGTTTATCGGGGCGTAGCGCAGTCTGGTTAGCGCACCTGGTTTGGGACCAGGGGGCCGGAGGTTCGAATCCTCTCGCCCCGACCATTAGGACTTAAAATTTATGGTAGGTATAGCTCAGTCGGTTAGAGCATCGGGTTGTGGTTCCGAGGGTCGTGGGTTCGAGCCCCATTATCTACCCCATTTTTATATTTTTATGCTTCCATAGCTCAGCTGGATAGAGCAACGCCCTTCTAAGGCGTAGGCCGTACGTTCGAATCGTACTGGGAGTACCATTTTGGTTTAGAATACCAACTAAATTTAAAATTTATTTTATGCGGATGTGGTGAAATTGGTATACACGCCAGACTTAGGATCTGGTGCCTCACGGTGTAAGAGTTCGAGTCTCTTCATCCGCACCACTTATACAAACAAAAAACTAATAGTTTTGCGGGAGTAGCTCAGTTGGCTAGAGCTTCTGCCTTCCAAGCAGACTGTCGCGAGTTCGAGTCTCGTCTCCCGCTCCATTAAAAGCTTTGTCTAAGAGATATCTTTTAGGCAAGGCTTTTTTATTTTTAAAAAATATTTCCACCAACACTCATACCAACTGATCCTCCACTATTTATATTTGTACTAAGAAAACAACCAGTAAAAAGTAAGTTTATAAGAAGTATTAAAATTATATATTTAAAAATTTTCATTAGATTCTCTTTTATATTTTTTGATATTTTATAATAAGGATTATTAAAAGAAGAGTTGAAGTATATAAAAATAAATTTATAGTTTAAAGATGTGCTTATCGTAAAAGATAAGCACTTTTTATTTAAGAAATAACTGCTAGAGTTTGACCCTCTTCAACTGCTTTTGAAGGTTCTGTTAAAATTTTACTTATTGTTCCAGAAACTGGAGCAACAACATCTATTTCCATTTTCATAGCTTCAAGTATCATTATTTGTTGATCTTTTTCAACTCTATCACCCTCTTTAACAAGGATTTTCCATACATTTCCATTTACAGGAGCTATTGCTTCTGTTCCATTGTAAACAGGTTTTGAAGCTGCTACTGGAGCTGCTTGAACAGGTGCTTGTTGAACTACTTGTTGAACAGGTTGTGCAACTTGAATATTTTGAACATCTCCTTTAAAAACTGATACATTAAATCTTTGACCATCTACTACAACTGTATAATTTCCGTTTGACATTTTATTTTCTCCTATTTTTTTAGATTCATCTTTTTTTTCATTTTTTCTTACATTTAAAGGTGCATTACCTTTTAAAAATGCAATACCTTTCTCATCACAAGCAGCAGCAATAAAAATATTCTCTTCAGTTGCTTCTATACCTTCTATCTCTAATCTTTGTCTCCAAACATCTATTTTTTTCTTTGGATCTTCATCTGCTATATCCAAAGGATTTCTTTTTGTTGGTTCAAGCTTTAGTTTTTCACTTGCTAATTTAATTATTTCTGGGTCAGCTTCAACTGGAGTTTTACCAAAGTATCCTAGAACCATTCTTCCATAACCTGGAGCTATTTGTTTCCATGGACCAAACATAACATTTGCATATGCTTGCTGCCAATAAAATTGAGATACAGGAGTTACACTTGTACCAAATCCACCTTTTACAACTACTTCTTGCATAGCTTTAATTACTTCAGGGAATTTATTTAAAGTTCCATTATCTCTCATCATTTGAGTGTTTGCTGTTAAAGCACCACCTGGCATTGGTGAAAATGGTATAAGAGGTGAAACTTGAGTAGCTTCTGGCGGTAAGAAATAATCTTTTAAACAATCAGCTAAAACTTCCTCATATTTTAAAATTTTATCAATTTGTAATCCACCTAAATCATAGTTCATACCTTTAGTTGCATGAAGCATTGTAAGAATATCAGGTTGGCTTGTTCCACCACTAACTGGTGATGCAGCTAAATCAATACCATCAGCACCTGCTTCTAAAGCAGCCAAATAACAAGCAACTGAAACTCCAGCAGTTTCATGAGTATGAAGTCTAATATGAGTAGAATCTCCTAAAAGTTTTCTAGCCATTTTAATAGTTTCAAAAACTTTATTTGGACTACTTGTACCACTTGCATCTTTAAAACAAATAGAGTCAAATGGTAATCCACTATCTAATATATTTCTTAGAGTTTTTTCATAAAAAGGAACATCGTGAGCTCCTGTACAATTTGGTGGTAAATCCATAAGTGTTACAACAGCTTCATGTTTTAATCCATGATTTTTTATACATTGAGCACTATATTCAAGATTTTGAACATCATTTAATGCATCAAAATTTCTAATAGTTGTTGTTCCATGTTTTGCAAACATTTTAGCATGAAGGTCAATTAGTTCTCTACTTCCAGTATCAAGCATAACAGTATTAATACCACGCGCAAGAGTTTGAAGATTTGCATCTGGACCAACAATAGCTCTAAATTTATCCATCATATCAAATGCATTTTCATTTAGATAGAAGAATAAAGATTGAAATCTAGCTCCTCCACCAAATTCAAAGTGAGTTATTCCAGCATCTTTTGCAGCTTCAACAGCTGGAAAGAAGTCATTCATTAAAACTCTTCCTCCAAAAACAGATTGAAATCCATCCCTGAAAGTAGTATCCATTATATCAATATATTTTTTTGACATATTTTTCAACCTTTTTTATTGTGATGCTGTATAGCTGCCATAATAGCAGCAACTTTTCTAGCATCAACACCATAAGAGCCTTGATTTGGACTTTGAGATATTACATTATTGTAAATAACTTGAGATGGAGCATCTTTATCTTTTTTTGGAAAAAATTCAACAAAAGTTACACCTTTTGCTTTTAATAAAAATCCAATAACCAAAAGTATAGAGGTTCCTATTCCCATAATCATAAAAAAGCTAAATATAGCTTGTAGTAGGGCTTCCACATTTCTCCTTTAAGTATTTTATATCAACACTTGATTTAAAGTACCGTATTTTAGGAAAATTTTATATTTTCTTCTTCTTTTTTGGTGCTTTATAAATTGTTGTTTAGTGCTTATTTTATCTAATTTTTGATAAAATTATCTTATGAAAAAAGAGACATTAGAAAAAAGAACAAAAATAGCAAATGATATTATGTATTATATATACACTCATATTGAAACAAACATTGATATTGAAGAGCTTAGTATTGATTTAGATATAAGCAAGTTTCATATGCATCGTGTTTTTAAAGAAATATTTGGAAGAAATATTTATGAGAGTATAAAATCAATTAGGCTTCAAAAAGCTTCAAATTTACTTCTTACAAATAGATATTCAACAATTTCTAGTATTGTAAACTCATGTGGCTACTCTTCACAATCATCTTTTATAAAAATATTTAAAGATAGATTTGGAATGAGTCCAAAAGAGTGGAAAAATGGTGGATATAAAGAGTACTCAAATGAGATTATAAAACAATCAAAATTTGCTATGAAATCTAAAGCTAGCTTTGATAATATAACGCCAACTATTGTAAAAATGAAAGCTATTGAGAGCTATTATATAAGAAATCGAGGTTATAATAAAAATATAGAAGAGACATGGCAAAAACTTCAAACTTGGGTTTTGACAAACAATATAAAACAGTATAAAAGAGCAGCACTCTTTCATGATAATCCAACAATTACTCCACTTGATGAGTGTCAATATATTGCTTGTATAATAGTTGATGATGATAAAAATATAAAAAGTGATAGAATTCCAAAATTCAAAATAGCAGAAGGAGTTTATGCAAAATTTGATTTAAAAGTAAAAAATGAAGATTTACTCCCATTTATTCAGTGGGTTTATCATGAATGGTTACCAAGAAGCGATTACGAAACAACTACAAAACCATCATTTGCAATATATGAAAGTGTCGATTTTATAAAATTGGACAATGAGTATGATTTTAGTTTTTATGTTTCAATAAACTATTAAATACTATTTAGCCATCTTTTCAAAAAATCATCTCTTGAATAAAGTTTGGCTCCTAAATCAAATTTATACTGCATATATGGATGCCCTAAATTCCAAAAATCAAATCTATTTTCTTCTAAATAAAGAGCTAATAGTACCATTTGAAGTTTGCCCCAATTGTTATAGAGTTTAGATTTTGAAGAAAAACCAGTTAGTGAAGTATATGTTTTAGAAATCATATAACCAATTTCACCACTTACTAATTTTTCATTATTTTTATCATATAGTTCAATACTAACTAATTTAAAGTTTGAATTGTTATTTTTTAAGTTGTTTAGGTTTATTAATAACTTTTCATAATTTTCTTCAATCCAAGAATCTTTATGGTAATTTTGAATTTGATTTAAAACAGATTTAAAATCTCTATTTATACAAAATTTATATTCACTATTTTTTATAAGAGTTTTAACCTTTTTACTAATATGAAGATTATTGAAATCTAAAATAGCATACTCAAATTGTATTTCAGGAAGTAGATAAAAATTATTCTCAATAATAATAGAAGTTGATATAAATCCAAATTTACAAAGCTTTATATAAGTTTCTAAAGATAAATCATCACATAAATAGTAATTTAGATTTTTATTTGGATATATGTTTTCAAAGATAAACTCTTCGTGTAGTTGCTCTTTTGATATGAGATATAAAAAATCTTGACTCAAAATATAAATATAGTTTAAAATAGAGAAAAATCTCTATTTTAAAAGCTTTCCCACTCATCATCATCTTTTACTGATGATTTTATTTCATTTTGTTTGATTGGTGTTTTTTTATCCATATCTTTTTTTGGAATTGAAGGTTTTATTTCTGAACTTTTTTTAGTAAGGTTAAGAGCTATATTACTATTTTTAACTGTAGAATTAATTTTTTTATTCTCTTTTTCAACATCTTCTTTTCCTACAAATTGTTTGTTGTGTGAATCACTAACAATTTTTTTAGCAATATTATCCGCATTTATTGCAATAGTTTTTGTATCTGAAGCAATATTCGCATTTTGTTGTGTCTGTTGATCAAGTCCTGTTACTGCATCATTTATCTGTGTAATTCCAGCTTGTTGCTCTTTTGAAGCTGTTGCAATCTCATTTATTGTTTGGCTTTGTTTTTCTATATTTTCAAGAAGTTCCGTATATCCTTGAATCATCTCAAAACTAATATTTTTTCCTTCATTTGCTTTTGATGTAGCATTTTCAACTATATTTTTTATCTCTTTAGCTGCTTCTGCACTTCTACTTGCTAGATTTCGCACCTCTTGTGCAACAACTGCAAATCCTTTTCCAGCCTCACCAGCAGTTGCAGCTTCAACAGCAGCATTTAGTGAAAGAATATTTGTTTGGAAAGCAATTTGATCAATTACGGCAATTGCTTCATTAATTCTATTTACTTGATTATTAATCTCATCCATAGCATTTGTTGTTTGATTTGCTAATTGTTGACCTTTTTTAGCTGAATTACTAACTTCGTCTGAGAATCTAGTCATTAATTCTACATTATTTGCATTGCTGATTACTGTTGAAGTAATCTCTTCAAGAGCAGCAGCAGTCTCTTCTAAAGAAGCAGCAGCAGAATTTGAACTTTGATTTAGAATATTTACATTTTCTAAAAGTTCCTGAGAACTATTTTCTAGCATTAAACCTGTTCCATATGATTGTCTTAATAAAGCAGAAATTTCATCTCCTAATTCATTCATAGCAACAGCAATTTTTGCATAAGGGTTTGGAAATCTTGCAGTAAAGTCATATTTTTTAAAGCTATCTATTACAAAAAGTAATCTATTTATATCTCTTGCAATTGTATGTTCTAAGTAATGTTGCATTTTAATTAAAAGTTCTTTTAAAACTTTCAAATTTTGAGTATCTGGCTCAACTTCTATTTTTGCAAGCATATTTCCACTTGATAGCTCTTTTATGAAAAGTTCAGTTGCATTTATAAACTCATCATCCTTTTTTATAGAACTCTCAGTTTTTTCAATATTTTGATTTATTACTTTTGCAATTTCACCAAACTCATCATTACTTTTTAAATCTATTAGTGTAGCAGTTTTACTCTCCCCATTTAAAAATGAGAAAAATCCTAATATACCTTGTTGAAGTTTGCTTAATGAATTCACAACAAATCTTGTAGTCATAACTGTAAATCCTATACTAATTGCCATAACAATAAGCGATAATATTACAATTAAAGTAAGAGATTTATTTGAAGATGATACAGAATCTTTAACCATATTTGTTGCATAGTTTGTAGTTCTTGTTTTTTGTTCTTCTAAAAGCTTACCAAAAACATTTGATATAGGTATCATTTTTTGCACACTATCTTCATACTCTGCAATCAAAGAAGTAATTTTTTCATCATCTTTGTTTTCTATTAATTTGATTAAATTTCCATGAATAGGATCATGAGATTTTTTCCAATCATTAAATGAAGCCTCTAATGCAGCAAAAGCTTTTTTACCAGCTTCAGTTTGTCTTGGAGTACTTGCAAAATTTTGCCAGTGCTTATTAACATCATTCCATGTTGCTTCTCTATTAGCTTTAATATTTTGAAGTTCTTTTGAGTAATCAGAATCATTATGAAATGAGAAAACCTCATGAGTCATAGCTCTAATTTTAAATCTTAAAGTATCTAACTCAGCTATTGTTAGAAGTACTGGTATTCTTTCATCTGAAATATTAGTAAGATCATCTGATGAACTTTTTGTATTAAAATATGAAACAGTTGAAATAGTAAGCAATGATAAAATAAATACCAAAGACAAAGCTAAAAGCCTATTCTTTATAGACATTAATTCCCCTTATAAATAAATTTTAGAATTATACCCAATCATATATAAATATTTGAAAAGAAAATTAACTATTTTTTTAGATAAATTGGAAGTAAAATAGTAAATTTTGCACCAAAATAAGCGGTATTGTTTTCGATAAAAGTATCATTTCTTACACTTATTTCACCATTTAGATGTTTTGTTACGATTTGTAGCGACATATAAAGACCAATTCCTGTTCCTTGGCTTTTATGTTTTGTTGTAAAATATGGTTCAAAAACTCTATTTATAAACTCATCTTTTATGCCTCCGCCATTATCTAAGAATTCAATGTACAAATTATTCTCATCATGATATATTTTTATATATATTATTTTATTCTCTATTTGGCTTGAAGATAAAACATCAATTGAATTTGAAAAAAGGTTAAGAATTACCTGAAATAATTCATTTTGATAAGATAAAATCTCTATATCATCTATGTGTTCAATAACTTTTATATTAAATTTATCAAATCTACTTTTTATTAAATCTTTAGATTTTTTTATTAGTTGTGATAGATAAAATTTATTCATCTCTTTATTTGGAGAGAAAAAATTTCTAAAATCATCAATAGTATTTGATAGATGTTCAGATGTTTTATTTATATTTTTTAAAGCTTCATAAAACTCTTTATCATCTAAAATATTCATCTCTTTTTTTATTTTTAAAGAGCTTGATATTGTAGATATTACAGATAGAGGCTGTCTCCATTGATGAGCAATATTTTCAATCATCTCTCCCATTGCAGCCATTTTAGCTTGTTGATTTAAAATTGCCTCTTTCTCAAGTAACTCTTTTGTTTTTTTATCTATAGCTAATTGGAGATTTTCATTTAAATATTTTAACTCTTTTGTCTTCTCTTCTACTGTATATTTTAATTTTTTGTTTAAAATATTTAAAGTTGCCGTTCTGTGAATAAATGCAATCGCACCAAAAAATACTAAAAAAACCAAAATCCAAACAGTTTTGTAGTCTATTGAAGTTTGGAATTGTACATTATTCCAACTATTAACGATATTTGTAACTTCACTAGCTGGTATAGTTGCAATTGTTTTATTTATTATTGGAATTAAATCTTTATACTCTTTTCTAACCATAATTTTTAAAGGGAAGTCAATTCCTGAGTTACCACTAACTTTTAAATCTTTGAATTCAAATTTTGCAATATTATATGTAAGAATAGGTTTTATATCAACAAAGGCAAAAACTTCTTTTTTTGAGACTAGATTTAATCCATCTTCTACATTGTTTACTAAAACTAAATCAAGATTTGGATATTTCTCTTTTAGTAAGTTATGTGCAGTAAAATTATTTCCAACAGCAATTTTTTTATCTAAAATTTCATCTATATTTTCTATAAAGTTCTCATCTTTTTTTGTAACTATAGATATTGGAAACTTTAAATATTCATTAGAAAAATATCCAAATTTCTTTCGTGATTCACTCTCTCCTATACTAAAAATAATATCACTTTTTCCACTTTGTAAACTTTTTATCTGTTCATCAAAGGATTTAAAAAAAATATTTGTAGTTTTTAGATTTAGTTTATTTACAATAATTCCCCAAAATTCAGATGATATTCCAAGTGCTTTATCTTTATCTTCTTCAAAGCTAATTGGATACCAATTTTTTGTGATAGCAACATTGAAATGAGTTTTTTCTATAAACTCTTTTTCTTGTTGAGTTAATTGAAGATTTGTATCAATATCTTGTGAAAACAGATTTATAACTATCAATATTGTAGCTAAAAATATTTTCATTTTTTTCCTTTTTAGAAACGAATAAAATATTATAGCAAGAAATTTTAATTTTTATTAATTTTTTCCTCTTTTATTGGTAAATTAGCAAGTGCTGCAACTATTGCTAAAGCTATATCTAAGTACCACATTAAAGAGAAATTACCATAACTATTGATAAACAATCCACCTAAATATGCGCCAAAAAAGCCACCAATTTGATGTGATAAAAGAGTTAGTCCAAATAGAGTTGCTAGATATTTTGTTCCAAAAAGTTTTCCTACAATTCCTGCTGTTGGTGGAACTGTTGCAAGCCAAGTAAAACCAATTGCAATAGAGAAAATATAAAAAGTTAATTCAGTTTTAGGTGATAATAGATATATAATAATCATCAATGCTCTACTTGAATAAATAAAAGCCAATATATATTTCATTTTATATTTTGTACCCAAATAGCCAGCATATAAGCTTCCAAAGATATTAAAAAGTCCAATTAAAGCCAAAGAGTAAGCTGAAACATTTGCACTATGACCACAAAGAGCAACCTCATGAGGAAGATGTGTAACCAAAAAAGCTACATGAAATCCACAAGTAAAAAATCCTAAATTTAAGTATAAATAGCTTTTATCTTTTAAAGCAACTTTTAATTGCTCTTTTAATTTTATATCATTTTCTATGGCATTCGTAAGATTTGTTTCTTCTTTTTTACTTTTTGAAGATAGAATTTTTGCTAAAGGAATAGTTAAAAGCGTTGAAAATGCAAGAGCAATCATAGAGTAGATCCATCCAAAACCATTTATAATAGCCTGTGCTAATGGAGCAAAAACAAATTGACCAAATGATCCACCAGCATTTATAAATCCACCAGCAAATGATCTTTTTTCATTAGGAAGATTTTTTGCTGTTGCTCCTATTAATATTGAAAAACTTCCTGCCCCTGCACCTGCTGCTACAAGAAGCCCTAAAGTTAGAATAATTGAAAATTCTGAAGTTAAAAAAGGAGTTAATATTAAACCAAAGAACATCAACAAAGCACCAAAAACTAAAACACCAAAAGAGCCTTTTTTATCTGCAATTGCACCAAAAATTGGTTGAGTTAATCCCCAAATAAATTGTCCAATTGCAAGAGCTAAACTAATAGAGACAATATCAAGAGAAGTTGAAGAGTTTATAGGTGCTATAAACAGACCCAAAGATTGTCTAACACCCATTGTAATTGCTAAAATAAGTGATGAAGAGAGGATTAAAATCCAAATAGTTCTGTTTTGTGAATTTGTCATTTTATAATCTTTTTTTTGTAATTTTAGATTAAAAAGTCTTAAACATAGTTTCGATATAATCTTTACAAATTTTTAAAATCACTCATAATATAGGATAATCTATGTCAAAACAATTACTTCAAAAACAAGCAGATACAATAAGATTTTTAGCTGCTGATATGGTACAAAGAGCTAACTCAGGACATCCTGGAGCTCCTATGGGACTTGCTGATATTGCAACAGTTTTAAGCAAGCATTTAAATATAAATCCAGCTGATGAAAAATGGCTAAATAGAGATAGATTAGTATTTTCAGGTGGTCATGCAACTGGTTTGGTTTACTCTTTACTTCATTTATGGGGATTTGATGTATCAGTAAATGATATGAAAAACTTTAGACAATCTGGTTCAAAAACTCCAGGTCACCCAGAATATGGACATACTCATGGAATAGAAATTACAACAGGACCACTAGGACAAGGAATTGCAAATGCAGTTGGATTTGCAATGGCAGGAAAATATGCTCAAAATTTATTAGGAAAAGATGTAATAAATCATAAAGTTTATTGTCTTTGTGGAGATGGAGATTTACAAGAAGGAATCTCTTATGAAGCAACAGCAACAGCAGGTCACCTAAAACTAGATAATCTTGTAATAATTTATGATAGTAATTCAATCACAATTGAAGGTGATACAAATATTGCTTGGAGTGAAAATGTTAAAAAAAGATTTCAAGCTATTGATTTTGAAGTAATAGAGATTGATGGACACAATTTTGATCAAATTGATAAGGCTTTTGTTCAAGCAAAAAATTCAACAATGCCTGTTTTAATTATTGCTAAAACAGTTATTGCAAAAGGAGCTGTTACTCTTGAAGGAAGTCACCATTCTCATGGGGCTCCATTAGGAGTTGATGAGATAAAACAAGCAAAAATAAAAGCTGGATTTAATCCTGATGTTGATTTTGAAGTAAGCGCAGATGTAAAAGGTGCTTTTGATAAATTAATTATTGGTTCAACTATGCAAAATAGTTGGAATGAAAGTTTATCTAAAGAGACAAAAGCAAAAATAGATGAGTTACAAAATCCAGATTTTGACACTATTGTTTATCCAACTTTTGAGGCTGGAAGTAGTGTAGCTACAAGAGATTCAAATCATAAAATATTAAATGCTATTGCTTCAAAAATTCCTAGTTTCTTAGGTGGAAGTGCGGATTTAGCACCATCAAATAAAACAGAACTAAAAGATATGGGAGATTTTCCAAATGGAAGAAATATCCATTTTGGTATTAAAGAACATGCAATGGCAGCTATTGTAAATGCTATGAATCTGTATGGTTTATTTAGAGTTTACAGTGCAACATTTTTTGTATTTAGCGATTATTTAAAACCTAGTGCAAGAATTGCAGCACTTGCAGGAATTCCTCAACACTTTATTTGGACACATGATAGTATTGGTGTTGGAGAAGATGGACCAACTCATCAACCAATTGAGCATTTATCACAATTTAGAGCTTTACCAAATTTTTATACATTTAGACCTGCTGATGCAACTGAAAATGTTGAAGCTTGGAAAATAGCTTTAAAAATGAATGCCCCAACAGCATTTGTATGTTCAAGACAAGGTTTAAAAGTTTTAAAAGATGATAAAGCTTTTGGAGATGTTTGTAATGGTGGATATCTATTAACAAAAAGAGAGAATGCAACTATCACAATTATGGCAAGTGGAAGTGAAGTTAATTTGGCTTTACAAACTGCTTGTGCTTTAGAAAAAGAGGGAATTCTTGCAAATATAGTTTCTGTTCCTTGTTTTGATTTACTTTTAGAGCAAAGTGAAGATTATATTAATAAAATTATTGATCCAAAAACAAGAGTTTATGCAGTTGAAGCAGCAAGAGCTTTAGAGTATTATAAATATGCAGATGTAGTATTTGGAATGGATAGTTTTGGAGCTAGTGGTCCTGCTGATAAGCTTTTTGATGAGTTTGGATTTACAGTTGATAAATTAAAAACGAAAATTATAGAAGATCTTAAAAAATAAATAAAATAAAAAGATGAGAATATATTATTCTCATCTTTTTTCTCTTAAAACTCTTAAGGAATAGATGAAAGATTCACTTTTTGTATATGGTACATTGATGCCAAACTGTCCAAATTCATATGTTTTAGAAAATATTGTAGGAAAATTTGTACCTGCAACTGTAAAAGGAAAATTAATAGATGCAGGTTGGAGTGCTAGTATGGGATATCCTGGTATTAGGCTAGAAATGGGTAATGATACTATTCATGGGTTTTTATTTTATTCTGATAATCTTATAAATCATTGGGAAAATCTTGATATTTTTGAGGGAGTTGAGTTTATTAGAACTCCTGTTATTGTTGAAAGATATGATGAAGTAGAGGTGCAAACTTATATTTATACATTAAAAGATGAGATTATTGAAATGTATGAAGAAAAAATCTAATTTAAAATATTTATATATCAATATATCTTGATATATAAATATTTTTCTGATACTATTTTGAAAGTTAAAAAAAGGATAAATATGAAAAAAGTTTTGATTTTATGTACAGGAAACTCTTGTAGAAGTATTATCGCTGAAGCCTTAATAAATGCAAAGTTAGATGGAATTCATGCTGATAGTAGTGGTGTAAAAGCAAGTGGAAGAGTAAATCCAAATGCTAAAAAGTTGCTTGAAGATAAGGGAATTTGGCAAAGTAAGTACCATTCAAAAACTATTGATAAAGTAATAGATAATGAGTATGATTTAGTTGTAACAGTTTGTGACCATGCTTCCCAAACTTGTCCTATGTTTCCAAAAGCAGTAAAAGTTATTCATGTTGGTTTTGAAGATCCTGATGGAAAAGGTTTTGAAGCTTTTGAAAAAACATATAAAGAGATAGAAGAAAAACTTCTTCCAAAAATAGTTGAGCTATTAAAATAGATGTTTGATTGGCTTGTAAACTTAACTTCAATTTTTGTATTTGATATTTTAGGACTTTCAAAAGGAACTCATTTAGGAGAAGCTTTACACTTTTTTATATATGACACTATAAAAATATTTATATTGCTAATAAGCATAATATACTTTATTACATTTATACAAAGCTATTTTCCATTGGAAAAAATTAGAGTTTATTTAAGTGGGAAAAGTAAAATTGTAGGACATATTTTAGCTGGAATATTTGGAATAATAACTCCATTTTGTTCTTGTAGTGCAATACCACTTTTCTTAGGATTTTTACAAGCTAGAATTCCTTTAGGTGTAGCTTTTACATATTTAGTTTCAGCACCACTTAGTGATCCTGTTGTATTTGCTTTGTTAGCTTCAATATTTGGATTTAAAGTAGCAATACTTTATGTACTTTTTGGAGTAATTATATCAATTATAGCAGGTCTTATTATTGGTGCTATGAAAATGGAAAAAGAGGTTTTAATTGAAGTTAAACCTCTTGATAATATAAGTTATACAGATGATAAAACTCTATTTAAACATAGAGCTAAAGAGTCATGGTATTACTCTATTGATATATTCAAAAAAATATATTTATATATAATAATTGGAGTGGGTGTTGGTGCATTTATTCATGGATATATTCCTGCTGATTTTATTGCAAAATATGCAGGTGGAGATGTTTGGTATGCTCCAATAATTGCAGTTCTTGCTGGAATTCCTATGTACTCAAATGAATTAGGAGTTTTACCAATTATTGAAGTACTAACTCAAAAAGGTGTTTTGATAGGAACAGCAATATCTTTTATGATGGCAGTTGTTGCTTTAAGTCTTCCAGAAGCTATGATTTTAAAAAGAATATTATCTATAAAATTAATAGCAATATTTTTTAGTATCGTTGGTTTTTCTATACTTATTGTTGGATATTTATTAAATTATTTAGTAGGATAAAAAAATGAAAATAGAGATTTTAGGAACAGGTTGTACAAAATGTAAGGCTTTAGAAGAAGCTGTAAAAAAAGTAGTTGCTCAAATTGGTGGATTTCATGAAGTTAAAAAAGTAGAAGATATAGTTGAGATTATGAACTATGGTGTTATGAGTACTCCAGCTTTGGTTGTTGATGGCATTGTTAAAAGCAGTGGAAAATTATTAAGTATTGATGAAATTATTAATTTATTAAAAGGAAAATAGTGGATAATTTTTTGCAAACAATAGGTGCTATAAATGATGAAACTAGAGTTAAGATATTAAATTTCATAAATATCCATGGTGAAGTTTGTGTTTGTGATATTGAAAACTCTTTTTCAATGATACAATCAAGGGTATCAAGACATCTTAAAATTTTAAAAGATGCAGGATTTTTAAAAGTAGATAGAAAAGGTCGATGGGCTTATTATAGTATTAGAACACCTTTGGATATTTTTAGAGAATCTATTTTAAAAGAGATAAGTTATTTAGAATTGGATATTCCAATTTTAAAAAAAGAGTGTGATATATGCTAATTGCTAGTTTAATATTTATTATAACTTTAACTTTTGTGATTGTTCAGCCAAAAAATATTCAAATTGGAACAAGTGCTATTTTTGGAGCTTTTATTGCACTTATATTTGGAGTTGTAACTTTTAGTGATGTTTTGGATGTTACAAATATAGTTTGGGATGCAACTTTAGCATTTATTGGAATTATTATTTTATCTTTAGTTTTGGATGAGATTGGTTTTTTTGAGTGGGCAGCTTTAAAGATGGCAAAGTTTTCAAATGGTAGTGGATTAAAAATGTTTATCTACTCTATTTTGCTTGGAGCGTTCGTTTCAGCTCTTTTTGCAAATGATGGAGCAGCTTTGATATTAACTCCAATTTTATTAGCAAAAATGAGAATATTGCAACTAAATATGAAAACAATAGTTGCTTTTTTACTAGCAGGTGGATTTATAAGTGATAGTGCATCACTACCTTTTGTATTTTCAAATCTTACAAATATAGTAACTGCAAACTATTTTAGTATAGGTTTTGCACAATATTTCTTTGATATGATAATTCCATTTATTGTAAGTGTTATAGCTTCTACAATTTTTTTATGGCTAATTTTGAGAAAAGATATTCCAAAAACGGTTGATATAACTTTATTAAAAGAGCCAAAAAGTGTAATAAAAAATATGAAACTCTTCTATTTTTCATGGGTATTTTTAGCATTTCTTTTATGTGCTTATTTTTTAGGAGATGCTTATGATTTACCTATTTCAATCTTTGCATTAGGTGGAGCAACTATATTTTTAATTATTGCAACTATTTCAAAATCTGTTGAACCTCTGAAAATTATAAAAGAAGCGCCTTGGCAAGTTGTGTGGTTTAGTATTGGACTTTATATTGTTGTTTATGGTCTAAAAAATGCAGGACTTACAGATTATTTAGCAATAATTTTAAAAGATTTAAGCTTAAGAGGTGAGACAATTGCAGTTTTAGGAACAGGTTTTATAGCCGCATTTTTAAGTGCTATTATGAATAATATGCCAACAATTATGATTATGGATATAGCTTTAAATGATATACAAAATCAAGCTATGATTTATGCAAATATTGTTGGATGTAATCTTGGACCAAAAATGACACCATTTGGTAGCCTAGCAACTCTATTATGGCTTCATGTTTTAGCAAAAAAGGGTGTAAAGATTTCATTTGCACAATATAGCAAATTTGGTTTGATCATCACACCACCCGTTTTATTTATCGTGTTGTTGAGTTTGTAGGATAATTATCCTTTTTTAAATAAACTTTAAAGTTTTATATATTATGATATTCATTATCATTTTAAAAAAGGAAATATTTTGTGTAACAATACTCTTTTAGGACAAAGGCTAAATTTAAGTAGTTCTAGTGATATTTTTGATAATTTAATCAAAAAAAATGAGTGGGAAACTTTGATTAGATTATTTAGTTTAAATATCTTGGATATAAATCATAGAGATTGCAAAGGTAGAAATATCTTATATTTTGCAATATTAAATAAAAAATATGAGTATATAAAAATACTTTTTGATTTAAGAGTTAGTTCTAGAGTAAATTTTACTCTAAATGCAATAAATTTTGCTGTTTGTTTAGATGATATAAAATCTTTAGAGATACTTTTAAAATGTGGTTTAAGTGTAGATACTTTAGATGAGATAGGAACTTCACCTTTAATATATGCAATTTTATATAATAAAAAAAAGAGTGCAGAATTTTTGATTAAATCTGGTGCTGATCTTGAGTTAGAAGATTTTATGGGAAATTGTGCTAAAAAAATGTTACAAAATTAATAGAAAATAGTAGATTTTAAATACAAATTAGATCTAATATTTTCTTTATATTTTTATAGAAGTTATCATTTTTTTCTATTAAAATCAGATCCTTCGCATATCCTTTTGAAGTAATAAGTTTTGCACTTTCAACTTCTATGTTAAAATCATCAAAAACTTTTGCAATATATGCAAAAAGTCCTTTTTGATCTTTTGTATTTATCTTCATAGATGCTAAGTATTCACTATGATTAAAATCTATTTTTATATCATCTTTTTTTATGATTGGTTTATTTATTCTTATTTTTTTACTCATATCAAAAGATTCATGAATTATCTCTTCGATTAAATAAAGCTCTTCATCTAAAGCTTTTTTAGAAAAACATATTTCAAAATTCTTTTTCTCATCATATAGTTTGAAAATATTCATACTATTCATATCCATATATTGAAGTCTTCCCAACAAATATCCCAAATTTAAAGGAATTTTTCTAATAATCCTAATTTTTAGAAAATCATCATTTATAATATCAAAACTATAGTTTTGTACATCCTTTGCTTTTATTGCAATATTTAAAATATCTTTACTTTTTAGTCTTAAAAAGATCTGATTTGAGGAGATTTGGGCTATTTTTCTTTTTAAAATATTTGGTAACTCTTGATATTTCTCTAAAGTTTTCATTTTATTTAGTTTTGAAACTCTAGTAATACTCTCTTTTATAAGTTCTGGATTTTCAAAAGCTAAGATACTTTTTTTGTAAAGTTCTTTTAAAAGCATTGAAATTGAGCTATTGTAAAGAGGTTTATTAACTGCACAAATATCACAATAAGTTACAACATACAAAATCTTTAGTTCATTTATATTTTTGAATAATCCTATAAAGTTCAAAATAGCTTTTTGTGAGTAGATATCTTCGTTTGTTGCAGTTCTTGACATTTGATCGTGATACCTTATAATATTTGCACCCATTTTTATAAATTCATCATCAAAACCAAAATTTTTCATAGTTTTTTTGAAAATATTTTCTCCAATAATATGATGGTCTTTTTTCCTTACTTTTCCAATATCATGAAAAAGTGCAATAAGTCTTGTTAAAATTTGCTCCTCTTTACAAAGAGAGTTAAAAACAGATTTAATAAATTCATCTTCTATGTACATACTATATTTTACTGTTTGTAGTGTGTGGATATCTACTGGATGTTTATGATAACCATCAAATTGAGCTAAATTTGATATTTTTTTGAAGGAGGGAATTAAGATATTTATTAGTTCACTATTATAAAATAGTTTTAAAATAGGGTACAAATTCTCATTTGTAAGAAGTGTTTTAATATCTTTTTTTAGTGATTTATTTATGATTTTTGGGATTTTAACTCTACTTGCAAAGTATATGTAAGACCTATCAAAACCTTTTATTGTTTGAGGAAATGATATTAGCTCTTTTAAAAGAGTTTTTAAATCAACAAAACTTCTATGAAAAGAGCAATATATTTTATTTTCTAAAATATAGATACCTTTTTTAAATCTTGATTCTCTCAAAACTTCTAAATTTGAAGTATCAAAAAACATAGTTCTTATAAATTTTGAACTCATATTTGAGTGAAAATTATGAATTATATGAAGGCTTGAAAATAGTTTTGCCATAAATTCAAACTCATTTTTAAAGTTTAATTTACTACTTACTTCAGGAAGTGTGTCAAAAGTAATTGTATCTACCTTTTTTTTATGAATAGTATGAAGAGCGTTTCTTGTTTGAAATAAAAAATCTAAAGCAATTGTAAACTTTTTATAAGAATCATAATTTAGTTTCGTACCTACAAGTTCTTTTGCTTTTTGAACATCATATACAACATTTAAAATCCAAAAAAGCATATTTGCTTCTCTTATTCCACCATATCCATCTTTTAAGTTTACTTGCATATTTAGTGGATATTTTTGTAATCTTTGAGTGTGAGTAGTTAGTTGTTCTTGTACAAAAGCTTTTTTATCTATTTGTCTTAGATTTTTAACAAACAATTCAAAATCTTCATAAATCTTTTTTGAACCAAAAATATATCTTGATTCAAGAAGTGAAGTTTTAATAGTAATATCATTTTTTGCTAAATCATACATTTCATCAATATTATCAATATTCACAACTCTTAATCCAAGAGTTAATCCACAATCCCAAGCAAAGGCTACAAATTTTTCTATTATTTTCAAAATACCATAAGATTTACTATTTTTGTATAAAATCATAACATCAATATCAGAGTGTAAACATAACTCTACTCTTGCATAAGAACCTAATGCAACAAAGCTAACAAATGAGTTATGTTTAAAACTATTCAGACTTAAATAAGAGAAAATTTGAAATAAGAATTTATCTATATTTTTTGTATTTTGTTTGAAAAAGAGTTTACTATTGCTTGTATTTGCACTATTTTTATAATCTATATAATTTTTTTTAAATATTTTTGATACTTCAAAACTACTTTTATCTTTAAAGTTTTTTATATCAAAAGATTTAATCATTGTTTTGAAATATCTATTTCAAACTCTAAAATCATATTTTCAGCTAGTTTATTTAGGTTTGATTTGTTGTTTGAATCATCAACGCCAAAGCTTAAATTTAAAATATTCTTGTGATACCTTTTTAGAAATTCCAATATATTTGGTGATTTTTTGCTAGAGTTATTTATAGATGCTCCTAAATCAATAAGTTCTAAAACAACACTTTTTTTACCCATAAAAGCTGCATAATTTATAGGTTTTGCCCCAAAACTATCTGCTTGATTTATAATAGTATTGTTGTATTGAGATATGATTTTAATATATTTTTCTTTGTCTTTAAAAATTGTTGTATGAATTAGGTTTCTTCCTTTTTCATCTACGAAATTTGTGTTTGCTCTTAAATCCAAAAGAAGCTTTAAAATATCATCTTTATCATTTAAAATTGCAAACTCTAAAGCTGTAATACCTCTATCATTTTTTGCATTTATATCAACTCCTGCAACAATTAAATTTTTTATAGTGTTTAATAAAACCCTTCTATTTTCAACTCTTTTTTCCAAATCTAGCTCTAGAAGATGAAAAATAATATTATTACCATTTATATCAGTTGAATTTATTTGTAAGTTTTTTGTTCTTAAAATTTTAAATAAGGAGAAGTTGAAATTTAATAAGCTATCAAAAAATAGTGGTTTGTTTTTAGAGTTTAATCTGTTGAAATCAAGATTATAGCTTTTTGTTAAAGCCTCTAAAATATCTTTATATTGAGCATTCTGATTTAGATTTTCTTTATAAATTAAATCAAGATTTTGTTCATTTTCTAAATGTAAAATAATATTTATAAGAGTTTCAACTACACAAACATTATCTCTATTTTTGAACTCTAAATTTGCACCTTTTTCAATATATAGTTTAATTAAATCCATATTAGATATGCCATTTAATATTAAAATTGATAAAACAGTAAGACCTTCTAAATTTTGTCTATTTAAATTTAATTTTTCAAGATTATTTAATAAATAGTGAATTAAATCTCTATCTAAACTTCTTGTTATATTAAAAAATATTGTCTCATTTTTATTATCCATTGCTTGAACATTTATATTTTGATGTACTAAAGCTTTGATTAATTCAGATTGACTATCTTTTTCATCTTCATTTTGAATTTTTAAAAAGTGTTCAACTGCTTTCATTAAGATATTTTTATTTTCATGATTTTTTATATTTAAGTTAAAACCTAGTTCAGCTGCTCTTTTTATGAAAGAAAAAGCTTCTAAACCTTTTGTTGCAGCAAAAAATAGGTAGCTAATTGATTTGTTATTTGGGATTGTTGGATCTGCCCCTTGATTTAATAAATAGATAGCTAAATCAAGATTTTTGTAACAATTATCAAGATGTAAAATCGTATCTCCAATTTTATTTTTATGGTTTAAATCAATTTTTTCTAAAGATACTATTTTTTTTATGATATTCATATTTCCATTTGATACAGCATCAAAAAGAACATTATTTCCATTATTATCACAATTTGTAAAAGAGTTTGTTTTTTGTATTAAAAATCTAACTATTTTTTTATTTGCATTATGAATTGATTCTTGCAGAACCGTTCTGTTTTTGTTATTTAAGTGGTTTAAATTAGCACCAAATTCTAATAGAGTTTCAAGAAGTTTACTATCTTTTGAGTATATTGTATAAAATATTGCACTCTCTTTTAGGTTGTTTTCAAGCTCTAAATCAATTTTGTTTTCAAGTAACCATAAACAAGAGTTGTATAAATCTTTTTTACAACAAGCTATTAAAATAGGCTCACCATTTAAAGATAAAGAGTTTAAATCTATCTTTGATTTCTCTTTTATTTTGTTTAAATTTTCAAGATTTAAAGTAGGGTTTAAAAGCTCTTTTATTAAATCATCATTTGAAAATTTTTTAGCACCAAGCAATCCTAGCATAATTTTTATTTCCTAAATTTTTTTTATTATATAACAATCAAAGTAATTTAAATATTAATCAAAAAATATCTCAATAAATGTTACGAAACTATACATAAAATATTTAAAATATATAAATATTTTAGTTTTAAGCTAAAAGTAAGATATTTTTATCTCTATTTAATTTTTTATTTGATAAAATTCTGCTCGTCCAGCGCTGGAGACTTTACTCTCTAAAAGGACTACTTTATGGAAACTATGTCTGATATGTCATATATTATTGACACACTCTACGTACTGTTTGCGATGACTTTAGTTGTTTTTATGTATCCTGGCTTTGCTATGTTGGAAGCTGGAATTGTTAGAACAAAAAATGTTACTGCTGTCTTAACTATCAATATTCTTATTTTTTCAATTGCATCTTTAGCATTCGTTTTAGTTGGTTATTCTTTAGCATTTGGAGAAGGACTAAACGATGAAAATATAAATTATGCAACAGTTTTATTTCAGATGGCTTTCGTTGGAAAGGCAATGAATGTTATGAGTGGTGGTATTAGTGAAAGAGCTAGAGTAATACCAATAGCAATATTTACAGTAATTATGAGTTCTGTTTTATATCCTTTAGTGGTAAATTTAACTTGGGGTTCAAATTTTCTAAAAGATACAGTCTTAGATATATCATCAATGCACGACTTAGCAGGTTCTACAATTATACACAGTACTGGTGGTTGGGCTTTATTAGCTGCTTTACTAATAGTAGGAGCTAGAACTGGAAGATATACAAAAGAGGGTGGAGTTAGAGTTATTCCTGCTTCAAATATACCTTTGGTTACTTTGGGAGCTTTACTTTTATGGATTGGTTGGTTTGGATTTAATGGTGGAAGTGTAGGAAGTATTGCTTCAAAAGAGGATGCACATCTTGTTTCATTAGTAATCTTAAATACAAATACAGCTGGTTTTGCAGGTGCAATTGCAGTGGCAATTATGATGTATATTATGTACAAAAAATTTGATATCACTATGATTTTAAATGGTGGTTTAGGAGGTCTTGTTTCAATTACAGCAGCAGCTGATGTAGTTGGTGTTTACTCTCCTATTTTAATAGGAGCAATTGGTGGAATACTGGTTGTTCTTGGGGTATTTATGTTTGATAAATTAAGAATAGATGATCCTGTTGGAGCTTTATCAGTACATTTAATAAATGGAATTTGGGGAACATTAGCAGTAGGAATTTTTGCTTCAAATGGTGATGATATCACATTCTTAGGACAATTAAAAGGGGTTGTGTTTGTTGGAGTACTTGTTTTTATAAGTTCGTATGTATTGTTGTATATCTTACATAAAATCATACCAGTAAGAGCAAAACGAGATCAAGAGATGCAAGGTTTAGATGTTGAAGAGTGCGGTTTAGAAGCTTATCCAGAATTTAAACGAGCATTCTAATAATATTAGTTTAATAAAATTTTGTTAAAATAATTGAATTAAAGAAAGGATTAATATTGAAAAAAATAGAAGCTATAATTAAACCATTTAAACTTGAAGATGTTAAAGATGCATTAACTCAAGCTGGAATTTCAGGTATGACTGTATTAGATGTTAAAGGTTATGGAAGACAACAAGGGCACAGCGAACTATATAGAGGTGCTGAATATGTTGTTGATTTTTTGCCAAAGATTAAATTAGAGTTAATAGTTGCTGATGAAGATGTTGATAAAATAATAACAGTAATCACAGAAGCTGCAAAGACTGGAAATATTGGTGATGGTAAAATATTTGTTTCATCTATTGAAAAAATCATAAGAATTAGAACAGGTGAACAAGATGAGGAAGCTATTTAAATGGAAAAAACATTTATTTTAAATGAACCTTTGGATATGCACTTACATTTAAGAGATGGCGACATGCTTAGGCTTGTTGCCCCTCTTACATCAAATAGTTTTAGTGGTGCTTTGGTTATGCCAAATTTAGTCCCTCCTGTTACTACTAAAGATGCTTTATTATCTTATAAAAAAAGAGTTATAGAAGCTTGTAAAGGTGATGATTTTACTCCATATATGACACTGTTTTTTCAAAATAACTATAGTTTTGAGTTTTTAGAAGATATTAAAGATGAGATTATTGGAATTAAACTTTATCCAGCAGGAATTACTACAAACTCTGAAACAGGAGTTTCTTCTATGGATATTGAAGTTTTAAGACCTACTTTAGAAAATATGAGCCGCCTTGGAATTCCTCTTTGTATTCATGGTGAAACAAATGGTTTTGTAATGGATAGAGAAAAAGAGTTTATGCCAATTTATGAAAGTTTGGCTATTGCTTTTCCTAATTTAAAAATCGTAATGGAGCATATTACAACAAAAGATGCAGTTGAATTGCTTGATAAGTATCCAAACCTTTATGCAACAGTTACTTTGCACCATTTACTAATAACTTTAGATGATGTAGCAGGTGGAATGCTAGATCCTCATCTTTTTTGTAAACCAATAGCAAAAAGACCAGAAGATAGAAATGCACTTTTAAATGCAGCTTTAAAAGCTCATCCAAAACTTATGTTTGGAAGTGATAGTGCTCCTCATCCAAAACATAAAAAAGAGTGTTGTGGTTGTGCAGCAGGAGTTTTCACATCACCAATTGCTTTACAAGTTTTAGTTGAACTTTTTGAAAAACATGATAGTTTAGAAAATTTAAATGATTTTGTATCAAATAATGCAAAAAAAATTTATGGATTAAATTTAGAGCCAAAAACTATAAATCTAGTAAAAAAAGATTTTATAGTTCCTGCTATTTATGAGTATAAAGATGAAAAAGTTGTACCAATGTATGCAGGTAAAACTATCTCTTGGAGTATAGATAGTATTCAAAAATAGGCTAAATTTAGCCTATTAAGAGAAATTAGAGTTTCTTCTTTCATTTATTAATTTTTTAATATTTTCAGCATTCTCTTTTGCCTTTTGTTCTCTCTCTTCTCTCATAAGTCTAAGAGTTTCAAGAGTCTCTTGTTTCTCTTTATCAAGATTTGATCTAATCTCAATTGCTTTTCTATTGTTTGAAATACCACAAACAGCAGAAAATTTCTCTTTTTTATTTACATAAACTATACTATCAGATGAAGCAGCATTTTTATTAAATACAATTACATCTCCCTCTTTTAGATTTAAAATTTCTAAAGTAGTCATTTCTGTCTCTGCCATAATTGGTTCTATTTTCATTCTGGCACCTGAAATTAGAGTTTTTATATCTTGTTTACGGCTTAGTTTTTTATTTTTACCTTCACTAAAAATTTTATCAACAATTTTATTTAATAAGGGTTCAATATAAGAAATAGGGTAACAAATAGATAAAAATCCTGAGTCCTCATCAATAGTTATTTCAAAAACAACAAGTAAAACTATATCGTGGTCTGAAACTATTTGAATCGCATTTGCATTTGTATCACTTGATTCTATTTTAAAATTTAAACTAGAAACATCACTCCAAGTTTTATATAAAATTTTAATAAACATTTTATAAAAATGTTCAAGAACTTTTATCTCTATTTCTGTTAATTCTCTATCAAGATTATCCATAGTGTTTACAGCACCACTTCCTAGCAAATCAGCTATTACTTTATGTGAAATTGTAGGGTTACACTCGATTACTATTCTTCCATCAAGAGGTTTCATAGATAGTGTACTAAGTGATGTAACTTGAGGAATAGATAAAATAAACTCACCATAAGTCATCTGTTCAATTGATGTAAGTTTTACATCTACAACTTTTCTAAGCATCGAACTTAAATCATTTGTAAACTCTCTTAACATCTTATCATGCATTGTTGTAAGAGCTTTTAGTTGATCTAGTGTTACTCTATTTGGTTTTTTGAAGTCATATATAGAGTAATTTTTCTCTTTAGCTGTAAATTTATCAAGTGGATTTGTACCATCAATATCATCACCTTGCTCAGCTATATCTAAAAGAGCATCTATCTCATCTTGACTTAAAAATTCTGCCATAGTTCATTATCCTCTTAATTCAATATCAACATCAATCGCACCCATCTCTTTAATCATTCTAAGGGTATCTATAATCTCATTCATAGGAACTTTCATTACCTTCATAGAACGAACTAAATCAGATACAGTTGGCTCTTTTTTTGTATTTATCATGGCATTGTTTATATCAATTACTGGTTTATCAGCAATTTTTACATTATCACCAATATCAACACCTTTGTTTATAGATGGATTATTCCAATCTACTTCTCCTAATCCCGATTTATCAATTCTTATTGTGAAGTTATTTCTTGCTATTACTATTGGTGAAATAACAATATCCCCACCCGCAATAATAGATTCTCTATTTACATCAATAATAAGTTTTTTTCTAAATGTTGAGTCTAGTTCTATATTTTCAACTTTTGAAATAAAGCTTACTATTGACATATTATTTGGTTTTTGAACTTCAATAGTTCTAGTATCTAAAGCAGTTGCAAGTTTTTGTCCAAATACCTCATTTATTTTTTTCTCTACTAAGTCAGCATTTTTTGCAGAATTTTTATATAGACTTAACTGAATAGATTTTTCACCTTGAAGTTCATAATCTATCTCATTTTCAACTGTAGCACCTTCATATATAAAACCTGTTGTTTTATTATTTGTATTTGCTACAACAGTTCCTTGAGCAACAGCATAAACATTTCCATCAACACCTTTTAGTTGAGTCATTAAAAGCTCACCAAAATCTATAGATTTTGCATCACCAATAGTAGAAACTGTAACTTTAATTTTATCGCCTTGTCTTGAAAATGCTGGTAAATCAGCAGTTACCATAACAGCAGCAATATTTTTTGAATTAATAGAACCAGCTGGAATTTTTATATATGAGTTTGTAAGTAAGTTTTGTAAGCTTTGCATAGTAAACTTAGATTTATCACCAGTTCCTGGTAATCCAACAATAAGACCATAACCAATAAGTTGATTGTCTCTTATTCCAATAACATTTGAAATATCTTTTATAGTTTGAGAAAACAAAGAGCAAATAAGTAAAGAGATGATAATAAAAATTTTCAAAAAAATCCTTCATAAATTTTTAGTTTTTATTTTATCGAAATTTTAATAAAAAAAGGTATAATCAAAGCAAAATTTCAAACTATAATAGGGCAAAAGATATTGAATATTTTCATCTACGGAAATCAAAACTTTAAAAATGAAGTACACAAAATTTTATTAAATTCTAAAATAGAGACAATTTTAGAAGATGTAAAAATTGAAGATATATCAAATATTGATATCTTAAAAGAGAATATAGCTAAAAACCCAGACGATATTTATTTGATTGATGAAGATAAAATAATAAAAAAAAGCAGATTTAAGTTTTTAAAACAAAAAGATGGAATAGAAGAGGATTTTTTACTTCAGTATGGTGTTAATGATTTATCAATAGATTCATTAGAAGAGATACCAAATTATATAATTAGAAAATATGAAAGAATTGCTTTCAAAGAAAAAGATAAAAGTGAAGAGATAAAAAATGAAGATTTACTTTTAGATAATGAATTAGCAAATCTTTTAGAAAGTAAAGAACAAGAAAATAGTCAGAATTTGACTAGCTCAATTTTAGAAGAACCAGTTGGAATCAATATAAATGAACTTGATAATTTGATTGAACTTGAGAGTTCAGATAAAGAAAAATTAGATACAAATTATATTAGTATGGAAGATTTTGATGAAAATTTTGGTTTAAACAATGTCTCTTTTGATTATGATGATGATTCAACATTTAATCAAGATTTAAAAAGTGATGAAGATTTACTACAAGATATTTTAAATAATAGTATAGTCGATGAAGATGATTATGAGTTTGTTGGTGAAACTTTTGAAGATGTAAACTTTTTGGATGAAATTTTTCCAAATAGTACAATTTTTGATATGGATGAAAATAGTACTAAATCCATAAACATAGTTTTGCAAGAAAAAGATAAAGAAGAGACGAATGAAGATGAACTGAAAAAAGATGAATTAGAAAACATTGAAAACTTCCAATTTAATGAAGTTTTTCAAAATATAGAAAATAAAAAAGATGAAGATATTAAACAAATAGATAAAAATATAGATATAATTGAAAATATTGAAGAAAAAAATGAAGAAAAAAATGAAGAAGAAAATGAAGAAGAAAATGAAGAAGAAAAAACACCAGAATATGAAAATATTGAAATAGATGAACTAAATGATTTAAATTTAGAAGATTTTAGTTTTGCAGACCTAGACCTACAAAATAAAAAATCAGAAGATGTAAGCAAAAAAGGAGAAGATATGAGTGATGATTTTTTTGAATTAGATAGTTTAAATGAGCAAGATTTAATTGAAGCTTTAAGCGGTTCAGGTATATCAAATGTTGCACAAACTGATACACAAAATATAAAAGAATCCCAAAAAATGGAAATTTCAAATAACAATATTGATATAGGAAGTTCAAATATAAATGATATAGCTAGTTTAATATCAAAATTATTAAACAACAAAACTTTAGAAATTACAATAAAAATAAAAGAGTAGTATGGATTTATTGGCAATTGCTCAAAATACAGTTAAAATAATTTTGCTAGTTGGTATGCCATCATTGATGATTAGTATGATTATTGGACTTATAATATCAATATTTTCTGCTGTTACACAAGTAAATGATGCAGCACTTTCGTTTGTACCAAAAATGATTTTTGTATCAGCATTTATTTTATTTACACTTCCTTGGGTTGGTGAAAATATTGAAACATTTACAATTGAGTTATGGAATATGATTTTAATATTTGGTAAGTAGATGATACAAAAATTATATAATCTTAAAAAAACACAAACTGAACAAAAACTAATAGAAAAATCAAGTTTAGAGCAAGAAGTTTATAAGATAGATGAAGAAGTTGGAGATTTAAATCATAGAATAAACACAGCAACTGTTGAAAAGTTGGGTTCAATTTCAGATTTTATGATTTTAGCTATGCACAAAGATAGTTTAAGATTTGAGGTAAAAAAATTATTAAGTAAAAAGAATCAACTATTAAAAAAAATAGATGATATATTTGTAGAGATTATAGAGTTGCAAAAAGAGAGTGAACAATATAAATATATTTTGGATGAAGAGAGAGAACAAAAAAGAAAAGATGCTTTGCATTTTGAAATATTAGAGAGTGAAGAGTTTATTCAAAGTAAATATATTAAAGGAAAAAGTTGATAAATAAAGTTTTAATGGTAATAGTTTTTTCATTATCTCTAAATGCTGCTGTTGAAACAAGTAGCTCATTAACTAAACAGAAAATGGAAGTTTTAGAGTTAAAAAATGAGTTAAATAATTTTTATAATGAAAAAGAGAAAGAGTATCAAAGACAAAAAAAAGAGCTTGAAGATATCTTAACAAAAATTGAGCAAGAAAAAGCAGAAATTAAAAGATTATATGAAAAAAATGATGAGATATTAAAAGAGATAAGGTCTGAGGTTGTTAAAAAATCGATAAGAGTTTTTGAGCTTATGAAAGCAAAAGTTGCTGCGGAGATTTTTGATCAAATGATATTAGAAGGTAAAATTGATGATGTTTTTGATATAATCGTAAGATTAAAGGAAGCAAATGTATCAAATATTATGAAAACAATGAGTCTTGAAAATTCATCAAGATTGATTCAAAAATTAGAAAGATACAATAAAGATAAGCAAAAGAGGGACTAAAAATGGCAGATGAAAACGAAGTTGTAAAAAAAACATCAGATGGAAAAGGCTTACTAATAGTTTTATTGGTGCTTGTAATTGTTTTAATTATGGCAGTTGCAGGTGGGACATATTTTTTATTGAATAAAATTTCAAATAGTAATCAAGGTTCAAATAACAATACAGAAGAGGTTGCTAAAGCCTCTTCTAGTTCAGCATCTGGTAGTGAAGCAAAGTTTAAAGCAGATGTAAATGAATTAGTTTTAAATCTAACAGATTCAAAGGGTAGAGAGAAGATTATGAAATTATCTTTTTCTATAAGAAGTAGTGACCCTCTTATTGCAACAATAGTTCAAGATTATTTAGCAGAAATTACAGATGTTGTTATTACTCAAATAAGTTCAAGAAGCTCAGAAGAGTTACTAACTGTTGGTGGAAAGAATCTATTAAAAGATGAGTTAATATCAGAAATAAATAATGTAATTAATTTTGTTACAAAGAGTAATTCTAACGTTGTTAGTAATATTCTTTTTACAACTTTTGTAATAAAATAAGAGAAAATGATAGTAAAAGTTAGAAAAAAGAGTAGCAGCTCAAAGATTTTAAAATTAATTATTATAGCTGGACTTTTTTTCGGAATAGTATATATTTCTCTTTTAATAAAAGAGGAAAACCTTTTATCAATTGAGCTTGAAAAAGCAAAGGAAGATGAAAAAATAGCTATTCAAATTGAGCAGGAAAAAAAAGAAAAAGAGAAATTAGATGCTCAGAGAATTATTTTGATTGAAGTTGAGAAAGTTGTTGATTTAATTGGACAAAATAATATAAATGATATAAAAATTGTTAAGAATAAAGTTGTTTATATTTTAAATCCAAATACAAATATAGATGCTATAAATATTAGATATGGAGCTATGGCACTTATAAAGAAAAGTTTCAAAGAGATTGTAGTAGTAGTTGATTTGGAACATATTTTAAAAGGTAAATTAGGATGAAAAATATTTTATTTTTATTTATAATATCTTTGTTATTTACATCTTGTGGAGCATTAACTGAACCAAAAATCGATTTTACAAAACCACCACAACAAGTAACAAAAGAACCTCCTGTTGTTAGAAAAAATAAAGGTTCTTTATACTCAGTTCAAGGAACATCTCTTTTTGCTGATAAAAAAGATTTACAAGTTGGAGATATAATTCAAGTTGTAATAAGTGAAGGAATTACACAAAAAAGTGATAATAAAAGAGAGTTAACTAGCGATAGAAAGAATGAGTTTGGTGGAGGAATGTTTGCTTCTATGGGAGGAAATCCACTAAATAGTACAGTTGGAAGAGTAACAGATAAAGCAAATTCTGTATTTGGAGTAAATTTTAATACAGAAAGTAGCGATAGTGATAAAGGAAAAGTAAAAACTCAAGTAAATGAGAATTTTGATACTAAAATATCAGCTATTATAGATGAAACTTATCAAAATGGTAACTATTTCATAAAAGGAAATAAAGAGGTAATAATTGATGGTCAAAAACAAGAGATTGTAATTACAGGTGTTATAAGACCATACGATATAACATCTGATAATTCAATAAACTCTTCACAAATTGCAAATTTAAAAATGCTTTATAAAAAAGATGGAGCAGAAGCTGATTTACTGCAAGTTCCATGGGGAACAAAAATCTTAAGAGCAATATGGCCATTTTAAACTAAAATTAAGAAATGTAATGCAATAATTTTACATATTATAAAAGGAGTAAATATGTTTTCTACATTGAGTGTTTCTCAAACAGGGCTTAACACATCAAAGTATGCTATTGAGAATGTTAGTAACAATCAAGCAAATAGAAATACTCCTGGATATAAAAAAAGAGTAGCGGATTTAAGTGAAATTAGATTAAATGGTGTACATATAACAGGACAAGGTGTTAATTTTGGTGGAATATCAAGAGTTACATCTCAATATATGTATGACAAGTTTATGCAAGAGAGTACAAAAGCTAATTATTTAGATAAATCTTCAAATATGTTAGGTGGTATTGAAAAAATTTTTGCAGAAACTGATAGTAGTGGTTTTTCAGTTGATTTAAATAGATATTTTCAATCTGTAGAAAGTCTAAGAACAAATCCTAGTTCTGAAGTAAATAGAAGTTATATGAAAACTCAAGGTGCTGTTATTGTTGAATCTTTACAAAACTTATATTCAAGTATAGAAAAACAAGCACAAATAGAAAAAGTTGAGTTAAAAACAGATGTTAAAAAAGTAAATCAGATTTTAAAAGAGATTGCAGATGTAAATGTAAAAATTGAAAAATATGATCCATCTGTAAATGATTTACTAGATAAAAGAGATTTGCTAGAACTTGAATTATCAAAATTTGTTGATGTTGATATAAATAGAGATGCTGGTTTTTATGAGATAAAAATAGGTGGGGTTGTTGCTGTTTCAAATAATATTTTTCATAAAGAGATAGAAATAGAAGATAGATTAACTCCTCAAATTGATAAGTTTAATCATATTAGACAAAATGCTGACGGTTCTAGTACAGTTTTTGATTCTTTAAAATATAATTCAGATTTTACAGCAAAAGCACCTTATGATGCTGATGATACTATAACTTATAAGTTAAATAATGAATTTTCTGTGAGTGTTAAGATTGGTGAGACTATAACTGGAAATTGGGATGGTGATCCAAATACTCCTGATACAACTATGACTGTTGATAATGATAATTTAACAAGAGCATTTATGGTTAAAATAAATAGTGATCCAAATATGAGTAAACTAGTTACTGCTCATAATGGAGAATATACTCTTGATGCAAGTGGTAACAAAATTCCTATGTATCCAAATAGTGATAACTATTTAAAAATTGAGTCAAATTTACCAGGAGTTGATAACGAGTTCACTGGAAGATTTAGTATTGAAAGAAAAACTGGTACGGTTGTAAATGGAAGAGAAACTATATATAAAAATGATAAAGAGAGTAAAATTGGACAAACTGATACAGTTTTAACTATTTTAGATCAAGATTTAAATCTGAAAAGTGGATCTATGAGAGCTCAAGTTGAAAATTTATCTACATCAAATCCAAACAATAAGTTTCAAAAATATTTAGACCAGTTGGATCAATTTGCTCAAACTTTAGCAGATGTAAATAGCTCATACATAAGAGTTGGTGAAAATGATTATGTTTATGGAAGAGATGGATCAGAAGCACATAATACAGCACCATTTCCACCAAATGGTGGAGATATTGTAAATATGAATCTGTTTAGTGGTTCTAGTGTTAAAACATTAAAATTTGATAAAAATGCAGTAAATGATTTGAATCAACAAAATTTGGATTACTTAGCAACTCTTCAGTGGAAAGATAACTTATCATTTAAAGGTGGAGCTCAAAATCCAAACGATGTAAACTCTACTTCTTTTGTAGAGTTTTATAGAAATTTAAAAGTAGGAGTTTCTACTGATAAAGAAGAGGCAAACTATGGGTTTGAAGTACAAGATGCAATAGCTAATAATTTAGGGACAGCTTATAATGAAGTTGTAAAAGTAAATTCAGATGATGAGATGATAGATTTGATGAAATTTCAAGCAGCATTTAGTGCAAATGCTCAAGTGATTTCGGCAGTTGATGAAATGATACAAACTCTTCTTGGCATGAAGAGATAAAACTTACTAATAAGGAGTAGCAAATGGCAGAAGGAATTTTAGGACTAGGACAAGGTCAAGCAGCTTCACTAAATAGTGATATGCTAGAAAAATTAAAAGCTGTTGATAGAAAAGCTACAGTTGAACCAATAGAAAAAAAACTTGAAAAATTTGAAAGTGAAAAGAAAGTTATTTCAGATGTAACAACAAAAGTAAATGAACTTTTTGATGCTGTTAAAGTTTTCTCTTTAAATCAAAGTACTGGTACAAATGCTTTTCAACAAAAAAGTGCAAATGTTTCTGGAGATGGGGTTGTTTTTGATTCAGATGATTTAAGTGCTTTAAAAACTGGAAGCTTGAGAGTTGAAGTAAAGGAATTAGCACAAAAAGATGTTTGGCAATCAAGCCCCCAATTTGATGGAACAACTGTTACGAAAGATAGCAAGATTAATGAGGGCGATTTAACTATAAAGTTAGGTAGTGGTCAAGCAATACCAATAAGTACAACAGATAAATCATACAGTGAACTAGTAACAGAAATCAACAAAATTAGTGGAGTTCAAGCATCTTTAGTAGAAGATTCAACTGGTAATTTTAGATTATCAATAAAAAGTACTGAAACTGGTTCTGCAAATAAAATTACAATTGAAGGAGCTGCTTATACTCATTTTGGTTTTGCAAACGTTTTAAAAGCTAAGGATATGGAATTAACAGCAGATGGAGTAAATTACTCTTCTAGTTCAAATACAGTTACAATTGATGGACTAAAAATAACAGCTACAAAAGCAACTGGTGATTCAACAATAAATATAGAGAATGATACAACAACTCTTTCAGCTCAAATGAAAAATTTCGCTGATAAGTTCAATGAATTAAGAGCAACTATTGAAAATGAGATTTATAGTGCTGATGCAAGTGTTGATAACAAAGGTGCATTAAGAGATATGCTAGCAACTATCAAAAATGAACTTTTTGGAACAGGTTCAGGAGATAAGTCTATATTTAGCTTTGGATTTTCACTAGATGAAAAAAGTGGTGATATAATTTTTAATCAAAAAGATTTTGAAGCTTCAATAAAAAATGGAACAGCTGATTTGGAAGCTTTATTCGCAGGAACACCTGATAAAAAAGGAATTGCAACATCTATGGATGAGGCTATTAGTATTAGTGGAGTTACAAAAAATCTTTTAGATTATGAGATAAATATGTTAGAAAGAGAAGAGAGATTAAAAAAAGATAAAGAAACTGCAGAAACAACTCTTGATAATAAATACTCTCTAATGGCACAACAATTTGCTTCATATGGAGTTATGATAAACCAAATGGAATCATCATTTTCTGGTTTAAAAATGCTTATTTTACAATCACAAGCTTCTAGATAGGAGTCTTTAAAAAGGTGGCTTTTAAGCCATCTTGCATTTAAGTAAATATATAATATACTAAAATAAATTGTTTTTGGAGTTAAATTTTATGGGGATTGAGCTATATAACCAACAAAATGCAGTATCAGACGACCCTTATGCTTTGGTTTTAAAACTTTATGAAGGTATCATAAAGTATCTATCATTTGCAAAAAGTGCAATAAATAATGGTGATGTTGAAAATAAATTTATATATATAAATAAGTCAATTGCAATATTTGATGAACTTAGAAATGTACTTGATTTTGATGGTGGAGAAGTTGCATACTATTTAGATGGTTTATATTTGTATCAAATAGAGACTCTTTTTAGTGCTGGAGTTGATGATAATATTAATTCAATAAATCAAGTTATTAAAGTTACACAAGGATTAATCGACGCATGGAAAGAAGAGACTGGTCTATAAAACTTTTAAAAGAGTTGATTTATATCGACTCTTTAGATTCTTACGAGAAAGCAAATAATTTGGTTTCTTGGTACACTGAGTATTTTTCAAAATCTAGTATAAATGATTTAGATTTGGAATTAAGTGACTTAAAAATATTAGAAGAGTTATTTTATAGAAATATAAACTTTTTAAAAGAGCAACAAAAACAAGCAGGCGAAGAGTTAAAAAATATAAAAAAAATGAAGAGTTTTTTAAAATATTAAAAAACTATTTTATAAAATACCCCTCATCAAGATTGTTAAATATAATATCTTTTGGAAGCTTTTTTCTAAGTCTTTTTATCAAACTTCTAATAGCATCTAAGCTTTTAAATTCACCATCATATACTACATCTTCTATTAAAGTGTAGTTTACACATTTTCCTTGATTACATACTAGAAGGTGAAGAAAATTCTTTTCATTTTTTGTAAGTTCAATCTCACTATTATTGTATATGAATTTTTTTGTTTCCATATCAAATAGTGTATCATCATCAAATTTGAAAATATTACTATTCTTCTTAAATTTTGCAAGCTTGAAAAGTAATTCTTGAATATTGAAAGGCTTTTTAATATAATCATCACATCCTTTTAGATAAGCACCTTTTATTGTATCTATATCAATATTTGCACTCATAATAAATACAATTGAGTTTTTATTAATCTTTTTTATTTTTTCTAAAATTAAAATACCATTTAAGTTTGGAACAAAAATATCTAATATAAAAAGTTCGTAATCACCACTTATATTATCAAGCGCAACTTTACCATCATAAAAAGAATCAACAACAAAGTTCTCACTTTCTAGCATATCTTTTATTGATTCATTTAGTAAAAAATCATCTTCAAGCAAAAAAATTTTCATAATAATTATCCCTAAAATTATTAATTGTTTAGAATATATCTAAAAGTATTTATAGAGTTTTGACTTAAAACCTCTATTTCAAAATTATATTTTTTACAAATATCACTAACTATTGCTAATCCCAGACCATGTCCACCTGTATTTTTGTCTTCTCTTTTATATTTTTTAAAGATTCCTTTTGGATTTTCTATTTTAGCACCTTTTGAGTGAAATTCAAGGATATTATCTTTTAAAATTATAGATATAGTGGAACCAATGTTTGAATATTTTATAGCATTTGAAATATTGTTATCAACCAATCTGTTTAGCTCTATTTTACTCATTTTTGGATAAAAATTATTGTTAGTTATAAGTTCTATTTTTCTATTTTGACAATCTGCAATTGTGCTAAAATACTTTACACGATTTTCTAGTGCTTTTTGAAGATTTATTTCAACAATTTCGTACTCAATTTTATCTTTTGTATGAAGAAAAGTCATATCTTCATATGAATTTTCTAAAGTTTTTAAAGCTCCATCTATCTTTTTTGTATATTTGTCTTCACCATAAAGTTTCTCTCTTAGTTGAATATTTATTGTAATAATTGATAGTGGAGTTTTTATTTCATGAATAGAGTGTGCAATAAATTTATCTTTATAGTTTAAAAGTAGCTCTTTTGTTCTTAGTTTATAAGTAAGATATATAGCAGTTGCTCCAGCAATAAAAACAAAAAATGAAACTAACTTTAGATACAAAATATCTCTCATAAATTTATTCTCATCAAAAACAATACAAAATAAAATTTCTGCATCGGTATAAATTGGACTATTTTGAAGTAAATAAGCTATATGAAGTTTCTTATTGTCAACTGTTTTATAGTATGAAATATAACTATTTCCTCCTAAAACGCCTAAAAGTTCACTTCCTTTTTTTAATCTACTTTCTAACTCTTCAATTGTTTTTTTATGTGAAGGTATAGTTTTGAAAGCAAAATTTCCAACATAATCATCAGATATAATATATGATATAGATTTTTCAATAATAGGAGTATTATTTATAAACTCTTGAATCTCTCTTAGTTCGCCAATAAATTCATCATAAGAGTACGATATTTGCAAATATTTACCATTTTTTAAACTAGAAGTTGAATAACTTAAAAATTTTAGAAGTTCTAAAGAGTATTCTGGGATTGATACTTTTATTTCTTGACTGCTTTCAAATTTTTTAAACTGTTTTTTAAGTAAAGATAGGTCGGTTCCTATATCTGTAAAAATTGAACTATCTTCAATTATTAAATCTTTACTTAATATAGAAATTTCAAATTTATTATATTCTAAATCTTTATTTAAAATTATTTTTATACTATCGACATCTAATCCTTTTTCTAAAAGAGTTAAAGCTACTTGGTGTCTCTCTTTTATAAACTCTTTTTTATTATGATACTTTTGCAAAACTTTTGTTAAAAGAGCAGAGCTTTTATCCTTTATTTTGAAAAAAAGTATCTCTTGATTTTTTGAGTTATTTAATTTTATATTTTCTTGTAGTATAAAATATGCAAATAGTGTAATAAATAAGAAAATTAATATATTTACAAATAATAAAGTTGATGATTTTGGTAGTTTTATATTCAATTTTACTCCTAAAAGATAATTCTACTCAAAATTAGTTTAAATTAGTAATTTTGCCATTTGATTGACATTTGTGTTATATATAATTATTTTGCCGAAAAGGTTAATAAAAACGAACAAGGAAATTACTTTGAATAGTTCTATTAATTTAGGAGATTTATATATAATAGATTTCTGGTCATCAGATGATTTAGGGGCAAGAACTACTTTTTATGATTATATCGATGAAGAGTTTTAAGAGGATGATGACAAGGACTGGATAAAGTTGAATAATAATGTTTTTATTGATATAGAAGGCATACCTTATTCTATATTCATCTAATTTAAAAAGAGAGGTAAGCCTCTCTTTTTTTTATGCTAAATTTACTTTTTTTTCAGTTTTGATTTTTTCTCTATTTTCTTTAAAGTTTAAGTAAAACTCTATTTCACTAGGAGTTAAAATTTTTATAGTATTCGTACTTCCTGGAATCCCAACAGGATAACCAACAGTACATATATATAATCCTTTTTTATTTAAAATTTCTCTTTTTTCTAAGCTTCTTAACATTCTTTGAATCATTTTTGAAGCTTGAGCCTCTTTTACAGTTGTAATTGGTTGAACTCCCCAAAGAGCAGTTAGACCTGTAAGAGTCTCTTTATCATGAGCAAATGTGTATAATGGAGTTATTGGTCTATATCTTGACATCTTTCTAGCCGAATTTCCACTACTTGTAAGTGATAAAATACCATCTGCACTTAAATCATCTGCAAGTTTTGTAACAGTTGCTTGAATTACATCGAACTCATCAAGATATGTAAATTTATATCTTTTTTCATGGTCAAATATTTTTTCTGTTTGTTTTATGATATTGTGCATAGTTTCAACAACATTTACAGGATTTTCTCCAACTGCACTCTCTTCACTTAACATTACAATATCTGTTCCATCTAAAACAGCATTTGCGACGTCAGATATTTCAGCTCTTGTTGCTCTTTCATTTTGCGTCATTGATAAAAGCATTTGAGTTGCAGTAATTACAGGAATTCCTTTTGCATTTGATTTTTTTATTAACATTTTTTGAATTGTAGGAACATCATAATATGGAACTTCAATTCCTAAATCACCTCGTGCAACCATTATTCCATCACTTACTTCAATAATTTCATCAATATTTGAAACAGCATCAAATTTTTCAATTTTTGCTATCAATTTACCTTTATAATCACCTAAAAGTTCTCTTGCTCTTCTCATATCTTTTGCATTTTGTACAAATGATATTGCAAAATAGTCAACTCTATTTTTTACACCCCATGCAATATCAGCTTCATCTTTTTTTGTAATAACTTCAATATCAATAATTGTATTTGGAAAATTAACTCCTTTTCTTGAACTTAATGTTCCACTATTTTCAATTTCAGCTTTTACTTTTGGATTTGTTTCTATAACTTTTGCTCTAATAATTCCGTCGTATAAATAGATGTATTCATCAATTTTTATTTTTTCTAAAATATATGGATAATTTATAGATACAACATACTCTTTAGGTCCTTTTTTATATCCAATAACCTCTTCTTTTTCAAAAGTTACAGTGTCACCAGCTTCCAATAAAAAAGCTTCTTTTAACTCACCAACTCTTATTTTTGGTCCTGAAATATCTTGTAAAATTCCTACGATTTTTTTCTTATTTTGCATAGCTTGTCTAATATTATCTAGAGTTTCTTGATGGTATTCATGGCTACCATGTGAAAAATTTAATCTAAACATATTTGCACCAGCATCAATTAATTTCTCTATCATTTCCAAACTGTTACTAGAAGGTCCTAGTGTTGCTAAAATTTTTGTTTTTTTATCCATAAAATATCTCCTATTTTGATTTATTATTATATTAAATTATTGATTACTTTTTAATTACAAATTACTATAAAATAGATATAAGATGAATATTAGTATAATTTGGGATAATATTATTAGGAAGAAGATGAAAGTTATTATAAATGGGCAAGATAAAATTTTAGAGGATAATTTAAGCCTAAAAGAGATTATACAAAATCTCAATATTGAAGATAAAGTTATGGCTTGTGCTGTAAATATGGATATTGTTAAAAAAGAGAGTTGGAGTAGTTATATACCAAAAGATAACGACACAATAGAACTTTTAAATTTTGTTGGTGGTGGATGATTTATGAGTCGAGAAAAAGGAGATTTTGCTGAAAAAAGAGCAATATCTTTTTTAATTGACTTAAATTATATAATAGTAGAGACAAATTTTTATGCTAAAAAGCTAGGAGAGATTGATATTGTTGCAAAAAAAGATAATATTTATCATTTTTGTGAAGTAAAATCTGCTAACAGTTTTGAGGCAGCAGTTCAAAATTTGACAAAATCTAAATTATCAAAAATAAAAAGAAGTGTAGATTATTATTTACAAATAAAAAAATTAGATGTAGCATTTTGTATTGATGCAATTATTGTAAATGATGATTCAATTGAAATTTTGGAAAATATTACTATGTAGAAAGACCAAAGGTGAAGGTCGCAGAAACACCTTTGGTTTTATTGTATATACTTTTGTAGTACAAAAGAATTATAATTTATTTTAATAGCAGTAAACTAGCATTTTATAAAAATATTTTCAAAATTTACTTTTAAGCTATTTTTACATATCTAAAATTACTTATGGAGAGGGTGTTGTACGAAAAAGAGTTAGAGATTATAAAAAAATCAAATAGATTTAGAAAAAGAGTTGTTTTTAGAAAAGATTTATTTGATCTTGCTTCAAATGATTATCTTGGACTTGCACAAAATAGGAAGCTTTTTAAAAAAGCATTTAAAAGAGTTTATAAAAATCACTATTTTTCTCCAAAAGCATCTATGCTTGTAAATGGTTATTCTAAAATTCATAAAAAATTTGAAAAATTACTCTGTAAAGCAAATGGTTTTGAAAAAGGAGTTATTGTTGGAAGTGGATTTTTAGCAAATATCTCTATGATAGAAAGTTTAGTTAGAAAAGGTGATACACTTTTTATAGATGAAGATTATCATGCAAGTGGAATATTAGCTTCTAAACTTCTTCCTAAAAATCAAGTTGTAACTTTTTTTCATAATGATGAAAAAGATTTAGAAGATAAATTAAAAGATTGTACATCAAAAGGACGAAAAATTATAGCCATTGAAGGTGTTTACTCAATGAGCGGAAATATTGCAAAAAAAGAGATTTTTGATTTGTCAAAAAAATATAATACATTATTGATTGTTGATGAAGCTCATAGTTCAGGTGTTATTGGTGAAAATCTTTTGGGAATTTTTGATTATTACAATATTAAAATAGAAAATAACCACATAAAAATGGGTACTTTAGGTAAAGCTTATGGTTCGTATGGAGCATATATTTTATCTTCAAAAAGCATAATAGAATTTTTACAAAATAGGGCAAAACCAATTATTTATTCAACAGCTCCCTCTCTTTTTGATACAGCTTTAGGGTATGAAAGTTTAAAATATATTTTAAGAAATAAAGAAAAATTAAAGCAAAAAATTAAGGATAACTTAAGTATAATCCAAGGCTATTTAGGAATAAGCTCAAAATCGCTTATAATTCCAATACTAGTAAATGACAATAAAAAAGTTTTAAAGATACAAAAAATCTTAAAAGAAAATGGTTTTTTGGTTGGTGCAATAAGGCAACCAACAGTTAAAAATGCGATTATTCGACTCATTGCGAAGATTGATATAAATTCTGATGAGCTGAAAAAAGCTTGCAATTTAATAAAGGATTTAAATGCAAATAAATGATTTAATCAAAGGTAACAAAAAATTTAGAGAAGTTAGATTTTCGAAATATGAAACAGATTTAAAACAATTATCAAAAGAGGGACAAAATCCAGATATTTTGTTTATTGGTTGTAGTGATAGTAGAGTTACTCCTGAGTTGGTTTTAGATACAAGACCTGGAGATATGTTTACTCTTAGAAATGTTGGAAATTTTGTTCCACCATATAATCCTGATGAAGATTTTCACGGAACAAGTGCTGTTATTGAATATGCTGTAAATGTTTTAGAAGTTAAACATATTATTGTTTGTGGACACTCTCATTGTGGAGCTTGTAAGAGTTTGTACCAAGATTTAGGAGATGGTCCTGATTTGATAAATGTTAAAAAATGGCTAGAATTAGGAAAAAAAGCAAAAGAGTATACGCTTTTAGCAACACTTGATAAAAATGATAAAGAACAACTATATAGAACAACTGAAAAAGTATCTATTGTTTATCAAATGGAAAACCTTTTGACTTTCCCATATATTGTTAGAAGAATAAAAGAGGGAACACTTCAAATTCATGGTTGGTACTATAAAATAGAAAATGGAAGTATAGAATTTTATGATGGAAGTGATTGTACATTTAAACCACTAGAAGAGTTTAAAAATGAGTTATGAAACAAGAAAATTACCTAAAAAAACTATTGTTATAATATCTATTATTATTGCTTTGGGAATTTTTATATTTATTTGGTTGGAAGTTTTAAAAAATCAAAAATTCAATGAAGTTTTAAGTGACTTAGGACATAAAGATATAAAAAATTTAAAAGTAGTAAATAGGATTAATGTTGAAGATACTATAACTAAAGAGAAAAGTTATGTTTATAAGCTAACATTTTTTGATAACACTTTAAATAAAACTTGTATAGGTTTTGTATCTAAACAAAAAGATAAAACATATACAAAAGATTTTGATTGTAAATAAGAGGATAATATGACTTTGATTGATAAATTAGAAAATGGTACTAGGTTAAACTATGAAGATGGAGTTAATCTTTTTGATTTAGATGTTTTAACTTTAGGAGATTATGCAAATAAAATAAGAGTTGCAAAACATCAAAAAAAGACATATTTTAATATAAATAGACATATAAATCCAACAAATATTTGTAAAGATGTTTGTCAATTTTGCGCATATAGTGCAAGTAGAAAAAACCCAGACCAATATACTTTAAGTCATGAAGAGATTTTAGAAACTGTAAAAAACTCATCTAAAAATGGAATAAAAGAGGTTCATATAGTTTCTGCTCACAATCCACATACTGGACTAGAATGGTATATGGATATATTTAAAAAAATTAAAAAAGATTTCCCAAATATACATATAAAAGCTCTTACAGCTGCTGAAATTCATTTTTTAAGTACACAATATAATTTGAGCTATGAAGAACTTATTGATACAATGATTAAAAGTGGTGTTGATTCAATGCCAGGTGGTGGAGCTGAGATTTTTGATGAAAAGGTGCGAAAAAGAATCTGCGGTGGAAAAGTAAGCTCAGAGCAATGGTTAGAAATTCATAAACTTTGGCATAGTAAGGGTAAAAAAAGTAATGCAACTATGCTTTTTGGACATATTGAAACAAGAGAACATAGAGTTGATCATATTTTAAGATTAAGAGATCTTCAAGATATTACAGGTGGATTTAATGCATTTATCCCTTTAGTTTTTCAAACAGAAAATAACTATTTAAAAGTAAAAGAGCCAGTAACTGCAAATGAAATTTTAAAAACTTACGCAGTTTCACGAATTTTACTTGATAATATTCCAAATATTAAGGCATATTGGGCAACTTCTACTGTAAAATTAGCTCTTATAGCTCAAGAATTTGGTGCAAATGATGTTGATGGAACAATAGAAAAAGAGTCAATACAAAGTGCAGCTGGAGCAAAAAGCAAACATGGTGTTGCTCAAAATGAGTTTGTTGATTTAATAAAAAACTCTGGATTTATTCCAGTTGAAAGAGATAGTGTTTATAATGAACTGAAAATTTATTAAAAGTTATTTAATAAATTTTAGTTCTTTATATATTACATACAACAACCATTTCCACAGCAAGAGCTAAGAGGTTCATCTTTGTAAAATTTTATTACCAAATTATTAAACATCTCTTGTATTTGGAAGTTGTGTTTTTTACAAAAAGTTTTATTCATAATATTTTTTATTTCAATTGCTTTAAAAAGAGCATCATCTTTTGAGGAAAACTCAAAGCTACCATTTAAATTACTATTTAAAAAACATTTACATTTATCTTGAATTAATATTTTATACATTATTTTACCTTTAAATTTTAAAGTGGAAAGCTTATCAAAAAATTTATTAAAGCAACAAAATAGTAAAAAAAAGTTAGAATAAAGTATTAATTATTACGGGGGAATATATGCATATTACAAATCTACTATCACAATATTTTGGTAAATTTGCGAAAAAAGAGTTTCCAAGACCTATTCAAGAGTTCATAAATGGTGCTTATACAAAATTTATGAAACTAGATTTAAAAGAGTTTAAAAATTCAAAACATTACAAATCTTTAAATGAACTTTTCACAAGAGATTTGATAATAAAAAGAGAGATAGATAGCTCAAAAGATATTTTTATATCGCCAACTGATAGTTTAATTACAGAGTGTGGAAAGCTAAAAAATGATACAGCTTTACAAATAAAAGGTATGGAGTATAGTGTTGAAGAGCTTCTTACTTATTATTGTAGAGATAATTTCTCAAAATTAGAAAATGGTGAATTTATGAATTTTTATTTATCACCAAGAGATTACCATAGATACCATGCGCCAGTTGATTTTAAGTTAAAAAAACTAATTCATGTACCTGGAAAACTATATCCTGTAAATTTAAAATATCTAAATAAAGAACTTGAGCTTTTTGTTCAAAATGAAAGAGTTGTTTTAGAGTGTGAAAAAGATGGAAAAATCTTTTATATGGTTTTTGTTGGTGCTTTAAATGTTGGTCAAATGGTATTTGAATTTGAGCCAAGAGTGGAAACAAATAAAGATACAAAAGAGATAAAAGTTTATACATATGAGAATATTGAAATCTCAAAAGCTGACTGTTTAGGTTATTTTAAAATGGGTTCTACAGTTGTAATGATTTGGGAAAAAGATTTTGTTGTTTTAGAAAACTTATTAAATCAAAATGTAAAATTTGGTCAAAAAATTGCAAAATATTGATTTGCTAAATACTCTCTTATTTGCAACCACATTTTTAGCTCTTTTTTTTATAATTTTATATATAAGAGAACTAAAAAACGAAAAAAATATTCGTAAGAAAATTATTGATAATGCAAAAAAAGAGGTAGAAGAGAGACTTTATAAAGATGAGCTTACAGGTCTTAAAAATAGAAAATCTCTTGAAGATAGTATAAAAGGAAAAGATTCTGTTGTTGCTATTTTACTTGATGTAGATGCTTTTGAAGATTTAAATGAACTTTATGGATTTATAAATGCTGAAGAGGTTTTAAAAGAGCTATCAAATATTTTAAAAGAGTTTGAAAAAACTCATGATGTAGTTGCATATAGATTAAGTGGTGATATTTTTGCTCTTACAAATATAAGTAATATACCATTTGAAGATATTTTTATTTTAATTGAAGAGTTAAATAAAACATTTTTAAATCGAAAAATTTTTGTTGATAAATTGAATGTTGATATTGTTGTATCTATGACTATGGGAATTTCAATTTTTCAAGAAGAGCCCATATTAACTGCAGCTATGGCTTTAAAAAAAGCAAAATCATTAAATCAAAGTTATTTTGTTTATAATAATGAACTTGATTCAAAAGAGCTTATAATACAGTCACTTTATTGGCGCGAAAAGATAAAAAATGCAGTTAGTGAAAATAAAATCATTCCTTTTTATCAACCAATAGTAAATAGAAAAAAAGAAGTAATAAAATATGAATCTTTGATGAGAATAAGAGATTTTGATTCTAATAATGAAGCTATTATTCTTACTCCTGATAAATTTTTAGGAATTTCATTTAAGACAAAACAGTATTTGGAACTTTCAAAAATTATTATCTCAAAAAGTTTAGATAATCTTATGAAAACACAAAAACAAATAACTATAAACTTGAGCTTTAAAGATATTTTGAATTATGAATTTATAGATTATTTAGATAATGTTTTAGAAAAATTAAAGTTTGAAGATAGAAATAGGCTTGTTTTTGAGATTTTAGAGAGTGAAAACTTAAGTGACTATGATTTTTTAGAAGAGTTTGTTTTAAAATATAAAAAATTAGGTGTAAAAATAGCCATAGATGATTTTGGAAGTGGTTATTCAAATTTTATTAGAATAATAAGACTTAAACCAGATTATTTAAAGATTGATGGAAGTTTAATAAAAAATATAGATAAAGATAACAACTCTTATGAGATTGTAAAATCAATAATTGCTTTTAGTAAAACTTTAGATATTAAAACTATTGCTGAATATGTACATAATGAAGAGATTTTTAATATTTTATTTGATTTGAATGTAGATGAATTTCAAGGTTACTATTTTGGAAAACCAGATGAGGATTTTTCATAAATTAATCTTATAAAAAGTATTTTTTGGATAAATTTTATCAAAATATAAAAGGAGAAAAGATGAGTACGATTACAAAAATAGAAGAGCTTGATTTAGCAGGTACAAAAAAAGGAAAAATTGTTATTTCAAATGTAACTGAGCCATATGGTGCAAATACAGCTGATATAGTAAGTATTGCAATTGCATTAAATGGTGAAGATGTTCAGTGGAAAGCACATATTCCTTATGAAAATATAGATGGATTAATAGAAGCTTTAAATAAAGCAAAAAATTTAAAAAAATAGAGCTAAAAAAATATATTGTGATATAATTCCTTCTATATTTAGGGGGTTTTATGTCGCAACTAAAAACTATTGGAAGAGTAGAAACTATATCTATTTTGGATTTAGAGCTTTTTGATTTAGATGCAAAAATTGATACAGGAGCTTACTCAAATTCTCTTCATTGTGATGATATATTTGTGGACGAAGATAACTTTGTACATTTTAAATTATTAGATAAGATTCATCCTTCATACCATGGAAAAAAATTAAAAATACCACTGTATAAAACAAAGAGTGTAAAAAGCTCAAATGGAGTTGTTCAAACTAGAGCATCCATAAAAGTTCAAGTAAAATTTGCTGGAAAAGTCTATCAAACTGTAGTTTCATTAACAAATCGTTCTGATATGAAATATCCTATGTTAATAGGAAGAAAGTTTTTAAAAGATAGATTTTTGGTTGATGTTTCAAAAAAGAATTTAACAAAAGGAAAATAGTATGTTGGTTTATATTTTATCAAGAAATGAAAATTTATATTCGACAAAAAGATTATTTGAAGAGGCTTTAAATAAGGGTTGGGAAGTACGAGTTATTGATTATTTAAAATGTACAATAGAGATTATGAAAAATGAGCTTGTTGTAAATTATGAGGGAGAAATTTTAAAAGTTCCAGATGCAATAATTCCACGAATTGGAGCAAGTAGAACATTTTTTGGTGCAGCAATAGTAAGACACTTTGAGATGCAAGATGTATTCTCAACGACTGGAAATTTGGCACTTACAAGAAGTAGAGATAAGTTAAGAAGTCTTCAAGTTCTATCAAAAAATGGAGTGGATTTACCAAGAACAGTTTTTGCCTCAAATAAATCAAATGCAAAAGATGTAATAGCATTAAGTGGTGGAACGCCTTTAGTTTTAAAAATTTTAGAAGGAACTCAAGGTGTTGGAGTTGTTTTAGTTGATAGTAAAAAAGCAGCAAAATCTGTTCTTGATGCTTTTTATGGAATGGATGTAAATTTGCTTGTTCAAGAGTATATTGAAGAGGCTAGTGGAAGCGATATAAGAGTTTTTGTGGTTAATGGTGAAGTAGTTGCTACTATGAAGAGACAAGGTTCAGAAGGTGATTTTAGATCAAACCTTCATCAAGGTGGAAGTGCTAGTGTATATAAATTAAATAGAAAAGAGAAAAGTATAGCTCTTGCTGCTGCTAAATCTATGGGACTTGGAGTTTGTGGAGTTGATATGATAAGTTCAAAAAGAGGACCTTTGGTTATGGAAGTAAACTCAAGTCCTGGGTTAGAAGGAATTGAAAAATCAACAAATATAAATGTAGCATTAAAAATAATGGACTATATAGAGCAAAATATAAAACCAAATTGTCCAACAAATCCAACAAAAAGAAAAATTAAAAAAGATAGTATAGGCGCATAATAAAATAAATATTATAAGTAAATATAATATTTAATTTAAACTATTCATTTACTAATCTAATATATAATCTAATTTTTTAAAGGATATATATGCGAAAAGTTATAGTTTTTTTAATATTTACAAACTTTTTATTTTCTTATGAAGAGTTAACAGTTGATAATTTTGATGAAAAGATTAAAGGTAAAAATGCAATTATAGATTTTTATGCATCTTGGTGTCCACCTTGTAAGATTTTGGCAAATAATTTAGAAGATTTCGAGATTATAAAACCTGATGGTATTGAAATTTTTAAAGTAAATATTGAAGATCAATTAGTTTTAGCAAAAAAATATGGTGTAAAAAAGTTACCAACTTTAATCTATTTTAAAGATGGAAAACCAATTAAAGAGTATGTAGGAATACAAACATCTCAAGAGCTTTTAGATAGTTCAAAAAAAGATTTTAAATAGGGGATTTATATGAAAAAGATAGTAATTCTTTTAATGCTTTTTATTTACTCATTTTCTTTAGAAATTGGAAATAAAGTTTTAGAACCAGAAGAGGCATTTAAAGTAGATTTTATAAAAAATGAAAATAGTTTAAATATAAAAATAGAGCTAGGCAAAGATATCTATTTATATGATGATAAGCTTCAAGTTAATATTACAAAACCAAAAAAAGTAGAACTTTTAAAAGATTTGAAACTTCCAAAACCAGTTCCTTATGATGGATTTATTGTTCATTTTGATGATTTAAATATTGAAATTCCATATAGTTTATTAAAATCAAAACTAGATTCAAATAAGTATGAAATTGAGTTCAAATTTCAAGGTTGTTCAAAAGCAGGGCTTTGTTATGCTCCAATGGTTGAAAAACAAGTTATATTTTTTGAAGCTGATTTAAAAGAAGAAGTTAAAGAAGATATAAAACAAAAAGATGAAGTAATATCTTCTTTAAAACAAGAGAATGAAAATTTAAGTGAAACAGATAATATAGCTGCAACCTTTAAAGATAGTAGTTTTTTATTAGTAGTTGCAACATTTTTTGGATTTGGTCTTTTATTAGCATTTACACCTTGTGTCTTTCCTATGATTCCAATTTTGTCTTCTATTATTGTTAAAGCTTCACAAAATGAGAGTATGAGCGCTAAAAAAGGCTTCTTAATGTCTTTTGTTTATGTTTTAGCTATGAGTTTTGCATATTCATTAGCAGGAATTATTGCAGGAATTTTTGGTGCAAATTTGCAAGCTAGTTTACAAAACCCTTATGTATTGGTTGTTTTTGCATTTGTATTTATTGCTCTTGCTTTTTCAATGTTTGGATATTTTGAAATAAGACTTCCAGCATCTTTACAAACAAAGATAAATAAAACAACTGATGGTAAAGAGAAGCAAGGAATGTTAGGAATTGCAATTATGGGATTTTTATCCGCTTTAATTGTTGGTCCTTGTGTTGCTCCTCCTCTTGCTGGTGCTTTAGTTTATATAGGACAAACAGGAGATGCACTTCTTGGTGGAGTTGCGCTTTTTGTAATGAGTTTAGGAATGGGAGTTCCACTTTTACTTATAGGATTAGGGGCTGGAAAGTTTATGCCAAAGCCAGGTGGCTGGATGGAAGGTGTTACAAAAATATTTGGAATAATTATGCTAGGTGTTGCTATTTGGCTACTTGATAGAGTAATTAATCCAACAGTAACTATGTATTTATGGGCATTTTTATTTATCTCTTTTGGAGTTTATTTAAAGATATATACTCATATTATTGTAAAAAGTATTTCAAAAGTTTTAACGATTTTAGGAGCTATTTTACTTGTTGGTGCTGTAAGTGGAGCAACAAATCCTCTAAAACCACTTGATAAATTTACAAGTAAAGTTTCCCTTTCAAAACAAGATGAATTAAAGTTTATTAAAATTCAAAATATTGCACAACTTGAGGATGCTATTTTAAAATCTTCAAAACCTGTAATTCTGGATTTTTGGGCAAATTGGTGTATCTCATGCAAAGAGTTAGATGAGATTACTTTTAAAAATGATGAGGTTATTAAAAGACTTCAAAATTTTACACTTTTAAAAGTAGATGTTACTCAAAATAGTGAAGATGATAAGGCAATACAAAAGAAATTTGGAGTTGTAGGACCTCCTGCACTTATTTTTTGGGATGAAAATAAACAAGAGGTAAAAAGTGCAAAAATAGTTGGTTATAAAAATCCAAAAGAGTTTTTAGAAATTTTAGATAAAAACTTCAAGAATTAAATATCTTTAATATATAATAGATCCTTTTTTTAGGATTTATTATGGAATTTACTACAGAATTTTTAATTTTTACTTCTATTGTTATTTTTTTATCGGCATTAGTTCAAGCTACTATTGGGTTTGGCTTTCCTATGATAGCAACTCCTCTTCTTGCAATGGTTACAGATATGAAAACAGCTGTTATATATGTTGCAATTCCTACTTTAGTATTAAATTTAAGTGTATTAATTATTGAAGGAAATTTTTTACAAACCATAAAAAGGTTTTATCTTTTGGCTATTATTGCAATGATTGGAAGTGCAATAGGAACACAAATTTTGATTTATAGCAATTCTGAAATATTTAAATTTCTTTTAGCAATTTCAATTCTTTTTTATCTTTTTAGTCAAAAAATATCTTTTGAAATGCCTTGGGTAAGAAGTAAACCAAATTTAGCAACTTTTATTTTTGGTTTAAGTGCTGGAGTTATTGGTGGTTTAACAAATGTTATGGCATTAGTTTTAATTATCTATTCTTTAGAATCAAGACATAGTAAAAAAGAGATAATTCAATCTACAAATCTCTGTTTTATGTTTGGGAAAATTATTCAAATAGCTATTTTCATAGCTCATGGTTCATTTACTCAAGAGATATTAGAAATATCTTTATATAATCTTTTAATTGTTGGAATCTGTTTGATGATAGGTTTTAATTTAAGAAAAAAGATAGCTTCAGATAGTTACTTTAAATTTATAAAAGCTTTTTTATTTTTGATGGCAATAGCTTTGATTTTACAAACTTTTTTAAATTGAAGATGGGATATTAGCCCATCTTCATAATATATTATATAAATATAAATACACCAATAATTATAGGAATAAGATAAATAGCACCAAAAATTGCTCCTAAAGACCACCATTTTGCTTGTGAAATATATCCAGCTCCATACCAAATAGGAGAAGGACCACAACCGTAAGGAGTAATAATTCCCATAACACCTAAACTTCCTAAAAGAAGAATAGTAAATGGAAGAATTTGCTCTGCTGGTAAAATAGATACAGCAATAGTAATAAATACTGGAAGTAAAGCACTTACATGTGCTGTTGTACTAGCAAAGAAGTAATGAGCAATATAAAATACTACAATCAAAGAGATTATTGCTACAGTTAAATTAATATCTCCAAATACACTTGATATATTTGTCTCAAGATATTTGATTAAACCAATTTTTCTTAAACCATCTGCTAAAGCAACTAAAGTAGCAAACCATATAAATACATTAAAAGCAGCTTTATCTGAAAGTAAATCATCCCATGTCAAAATACCAGATAGAATAATTATTGAAACAATGCAAATAGCAGTTGTTGTAGCATTTATACCAACTTCGCTACCAAATATCCATAGAACAAGAGCAAGAATTGCAAGACCCAACATTAAGTATTCTTTAAAAGTTACACTACCTAATTTTTTTAACTCCTCTGCAGCCCAAGCTGGTGCTTCAGGAGATTTTTTTTGAGTTGGTGGATAGATTACATATGTAAGCCATGGAGTTAATAAGAATAGAGGTATCATTAATGGAACCATTATTTTTGCCCATTCTATCCAAGGAACAATAATATGTGCATCATGTTGAGCAACCATTCCAACTGCTAAAACATTTGGAGCAAGAGCAGTTAAAAACATAGAACTTGTTACGCATGTTGATGCTATTGCAACCCAAGAGATATATGCACCAATTTTACGTGGCTCATGATCTGGTAAAGAGTTGAAAATTTGTGGAATATTAATAGCAACAGGGTAAATTGTCCCACCGCTTCTTGCTGTATTTGATGTCATAAATGGAGCTAAAACTAAATCAGAAAATGCAACTGCATAACCTAAGCCTAATGTGCTTTTCCCCATATATTTAACCATTAACAAAGATATTCTTTTTCCTAGACCAGTTTTTTTATAACCAGCTGCAAACATAAATGCTGCGAATATTAGCCATATTGTAGTGTTTGAAAAACCAGATAGAGCCCATTTAATACTCTCACCTGAATTTCCCATTAAACCTAAAACAGCAATAAGAGAGATACCAGCAAAACCTATAAGAGCTGCTGGAATTGGTTCTAAAATTAAACCAATAATTACAGCTAAGAATATACCAAAAAATCTCCAAGCTTCAACGCTTAAGCCTTCTGGTGCTGGTATGAACCAAATAATTAATGCCAATAATACAGGTACAAGTAATTTTATATTTTTACTTGACATAAAACCTCCTAATAAAAAAATTAAGAAATTATAATATAAATTTATTACATATAGATTATAAGATTAATTTAAATAATATTTTATAATAGAATATTTGCTATACTTTATTAAAAAATTAGGAGTTATATTGAAAAATAAGTTATTAATTACATTTTTTATAGGAATGTTTTTTGTTACATCTAGTGCAGATGAAGTAAAAAAATCTGAAGAGTGGAAGATTCAAAATGATCCTTATTATAAACACAAAGTTAGTCAATTTGAGATGTTAAAAGATAGAAACAATATTGAAATTATGATGTTGGGTGATTCTATTACTGATGAAGGGGAGTGGAGTGAACTTTGGGGAAAGGTAGTTCAAAATAGAGGTATTAGTGGAGATACAACAAGTGGAGTCTTAGATAGACTTTATACTTTAAATCCAAATACTAAAAGAGTCTTTATAATGATTGGTGTAAATGATATTATGAGAGGAGTTAGTGAAGATATAGTTTTTGAAAATTATAAGAAAATTTTAAAATTCTTTCAAGATAAAAATATAGAAGTTATTATTCAATCTACATTATATATAGGAGAGAGTAGAAAACAAAATTTTAATGTAAAAATTGAAAAACTAAATCAAAATTTAGAAGAGTTTGCAAAAAGTAATAAAATTGTTTTTATAAATTTAAATCCAATTTTTGCACCACAAAAAACTCTTTTGAAGAGTTTCACAAAAGATGATTTACATTTAAATGCAGATGCATACAAATTATGGATAGAAACTTTAAAAAAGCTTAAATATTAAAAAAACAATCAATATTGCTTGACAATTTGATTTGTTTTTTTGTACAATCAAAAACATTTTATTTTGACAAAAGGGAGAAAGTATGAAAATAAGGGCCAGTTTACTTACAATTGTTTTATTTAGTTTCATTTTCTCTGGTTGTGCAACAACCTCTACAAGTCAAAATAACCTCTCTACTCCAGACAATAAATATTCATACGATGGTAAATTAAGTCAAGAACAAAAGCATTTAAAAAATCATAATTTTATTGATGATATTACATATTCAAAATATATGTCAAAAAGAGATATGACTATAAATAATGAGCTATTTAGTTTTTATAATGAGTGGAAAGGGACAAAATACAGAATGGGTGGATACACAAAAAAAGGTATAGATTGTTCTGGATTTGTTCAAAAAGCTATTTTAGAAAAATTTGATTTAAAGCTTCCAAGAGATAGTAGATCTCAATCACTTGTTGGAACAACTATTAAAAAGAGTGAATTACAAATGGGTGATTTAGTATTCTTTCATACAGGAAAAACAAAGCATGTAGGTATTTATATTGACAATGGTCAGTTTATGCATGCTTCTACAAAAATTGGAGTTACAATCTCTAAGATGGATGATGATTATTTTAGAAATAGATATTGGAAAGCTACAAGAGTTTTAAAATAATTTTATATATTTTAAATCTCTAAAAATTTAGACATACAAAAAAGTAAAATCACACAAACAATATACATTTTAATAGCATAAAAGATATTAAGTTTAAATATCTCTTTTGGATTACAGCTATATCTAGCACTCATTGTAAGATTTAATCCAGATATTGGAGAAGTTGATACTGTTGTTGCCCAAGCCATTAAAAATGTCATAGCAAGTAGTGTATGATTTGCTCCAACAAAAAAATCTCCTAAAATTGATATAGAGATAATAGGATGAATTCCAACAAAAGCTAAAATAATAAATATTAAAAGTGTAACTGCAGCAACTTTATAATCAAAAACTTCAAATGGTAAATTAAAATTAAGTCCTAAAAGAACACTTCCAGCCATTATTCCAAATAATCCTGCAACTAAAAAAAGAGATATTTCACTCTTCATTTTTGGTAATTCATCTATTATATGAAACTTTAAAATTTTAAGACTATTTTTTAAACCTTTTTTTATTGGTAAAATAAATATTGTAAGTAAAAAAGCAAAAGATGATATTAATAATATTATTTTAAAATCTTCATACAAATAGTGAGTTATTAGAACAAAAAAAGCTAATATAAGAGGTAAATATAATGTTTGTAAAGATAGAGGATAACCATAAAAACTATCTAAATCAAATTTACTTTTTATTACTTCAAGATATGTAATAAAAAATGCTATAAAAGCTATAACTGTACCAAATGAGATTATTGAAAAAGCATTTAGATTTGGAGCATATGTTAAAGCTGCTGCAAAAGCTACAAAAAAAGGTGACCAATAAGCATCACTTGCAAAGGATCTTGTTAAAACAATAATTTGTAAAGGTGATAGTTTTGATTTTTTATACATTTTATCAGCAACTAAAAGTAGTGCAGATAGATTTATAATAGAACCAAATAGATGAATTCCCAAATAAGTTTTAATAAAAGAGATTTTTCCACGAGGCAACTCCTCTTTATCTTTTCTAGGAGCTGTTATTAATTTCAAAAATCCAACACTAATTAAAAGGGTTAAGAGATACAAATTTACACTAAATGATTTTTCAATATCTATATAAAAATTATTAAAGTAGCTATATAAAAATGCAATAGTTGTAAAAAATAGTAGAGTTAATATAAGTTTTTTTGATTTTATTGTAAAAAATAGTATCAATGAAGCAAACCAAATAAAAACAACTGAAATAATTTTTAATTTACTATCAAAAAAATATGAATAAATAGAGAAAATAAAACTTAAAAATATAAAAACTCCGCCAAATCTTGACAAATAAAGCATTTAAAACCTTTTTATTAAAATCGTATTATATAAAAACTTAGTATAATCCAAATAAAAAAGGACTTTATTTGATACGATTAGGTTCAAACTCTCCTACAAGAGCTAAAATTTTAGAAGCTTTTAATATAGAATTTATACAAAATGGTGGCAATTTTGATGAAGATAGTATAAAAACTACAAATCCAAAAGAGTTTTGTTATTTGGCTACAAAGGGAAAATTTGATGAGCTTTATTCAAAATTTGGAGTAGAAGATATCCCTTTGCTTGTGGCTGATAGTGTTGTAACATCCCAAGAAAAACTTCTTCGTAAACCAAAAGATTATAATGATGCAAAATATATGTTAGAGCTTCAAAGTGGAAGTAAAACAAGTGTAATTTCTTGCTTTATTTTCAAAAGTAAAAATATAGAGGTAATTGATATATCTATTACGACTTATGATTTTATGGAATTTAATAAAAAAGATATGGAAGAGTATTTAAAGAGCGGAGAGTGTTTTGGAAAAGCAGGTGCAATTATGGTTGAAGGTTTTTGTAAACCATACATAAAAAGCGTAAAAGGTTTGGAAAGTACAGCTATGGGGCTTAGTATAGAAAAATTAATTCCATTTTTAAATTCAAATAGTTTTAAATAATTTTCTATTAAAAAAAACAACTAATGCTACAATAATAATTAAAAATATAAAAATAGTTAGCATAATATTCCAACCAAAAGCCTTGTAAATATATGAAGGTATAATTGAACCACTTGCTCCTCCTAAATAGTAAAAAGTAAGATACATTCCAGATGTAAGTGATTTTTGTGAACTTTTCATTGAGTTTGCAAGTTGAGTACTAACTGTATGAGTTGTAAACATTCCTATACAAACTAAAAATAAAAATACGAATAGATATAAAATATTATTATTTAATAAAAAAATAATTGAAAAGATATAAAAAATAATAGCAATAAATATTGTATTTATTTCACCTTTAAAAAATGATACAATCTTTTTTGATGTAAGAGATACCAAAATTCCCATACCATATCCCAAATATAAAAGGGCAATTTGAAACTCTGAAACATTATTTGATATCTCTTTTGCACGAAATGGTAAAACATTTAAAACTCCAGAAAATACAAAAAATACAAAAAACATTATGAAGTAGATTATTAAAAATCTTTTATCTTTTAATATATTTATAACATCTGAAATTCTAGGTTTTATAATATTTGCATCCCCGTTAAAATCTAATTTTCTTATTAATAAAATAGATATAAGTATTGCAACAGATAGAGAATAAAATACATATTCGTATGAAAAAGTAGTAGCAATAAATCCAGAAAAAATTCTTCCTACTAGTCCTCCAAAAACTGTTCCTGCAACATAAATAGACATATTAAATTTTATATTTTCACTATCTATATTTGCCAAAATACTCATTAAAGATGTTAGAATAGCTGGAATTACTAGCGCTTCACAAACTCTAAAAAATAAAAATAATTCATAATTTTGAGACAATCCTAATAAAATATTTGTAATAAGCAAAACTATTGAAGCATTTATTAACATTTTTTTTGCATTTACTTTTTCTAAAATATATCCATAAATTATTGGAGCAACTGCTAGGAAAAATAGAATAACTGCTGTAAATTGTGAAGCTTCTATAATAGATATATTAAATTTTGATGCAAGAAGCGGCTGAAGAGGTTGTGTTGCATACATAACAGACATTGTAACAATAAGACCATAAATAATAATTAACAAATTACTTTTCAAATAATATCCTTTTAAAAGTGGATTTTACTCTTAAAAGGATTTGTTTATAGTTAAGCAAAACTATAAGATTAGGGCTTAATCCCTAATCTTATTAATCAAATGATGGTTTTGGAGTAGAATCTGTTGATTCTGGAAGTTGTGGATAAGTAATAGCTGGTTTAGTACCTTTTAGCGCTTTTAAAAATGTTACAATTTTAGCTGCATCATCATCTGATATATTAATTCCCAACTGTACAGAACCCATCTCTTTTACTGCATCAGCAAGTAACCAAATTTGTCCATTGTGGAAATAAGGTGCAGTTTCAGTAATATTTCTAAGAGTCGGAGTTTTAACCATACCGTTTTCATCACCTTTAAAATCACCAACAGTTATAAATTTATATTGATTTGCAACTTGAAATGGTTGCATTGTTCCACCAAGAGCAATTCCCGTATGACAAGCTGTACAACCTTTGTTTAAAAATGTAGTTAAACCCTCTTGCTCCTCTTTAGTTAAAGCTTTTGTATCACCATTTAAGAATTTATCAAATCTTGATGGAGTAACTAAAGTTTTTTCAAATGTAGCAATCGCTCCTGTGATTTTATCAAAATCAACTTTTACATCTTTACCATATGCTTTTTTAAACTCTTCAACATAAGCTGGAATCGAGTTAATTCTCTCAACAACAAGTGCTGGAGGTGCAGCCATTTCTGGACCTGCTTGAATAGGACCAGCAGCTTGATCAGCTAAATGAGGACTTCTTCCATCCCAAAACTGTGCTTTAAAAAATACTGAATTATAAACTGTTGGAGAGTTTAAGTGGTGTGGGTTTGCCGTCCAACCATGACCTATTGCTGCTGGAACTGTATCCGCTCCACCAAGAGCTAAGTTATGACATGTGTTACATGAAATAAGATTACTTCTTGAAAGTCTTGGATCAAAATATAGCTTTTTCCCAAGCTCAACTTTTGAATCTGTAATTGGATCTTTTGGATCATCAATAAGTTTCATTAAAACTTGTTTATTTGAAGGAATAGCTTCCAAACCTGCATTTTTTGCTTTTGTAATCAAAGATTCATTTGCAAAAAGTGAACTTGCACCTAAAAGTAGTGCTAAAGAAATTTGTAGTTTCATAATAAAATCCTCCTAAATGATTTAATAAATCATAGGATAAAAATTATTAAATGAAAGTTAAATTTATAGTTTTTTTGAAAAAATATTATAATTTTAACTTATAATACAAGATAGATTTTGTCTTGTTTTAAATTAGATTTACTAGTTGTGTTGGTAACAGTTGTAATGATTCTTCAACTCTTTTTGTATCCCCATGTTCTATAAAACTATCTTCATATTCAAAAGATTTTAAAGATATATTTGTAATGTTTTTTTCACTTAATGCTTCTAGTATAGCACTTAAAACTCCACCTTGTTTACATGAGTCACTAAAAATATACCAAGAGTGGTATTTTTTTGATAAAAGTACTAAAGTATCAATATCTAATGGTTTTACAAATCTTAAATCTAAAATAGCAATATCTTCTTTATGTAATTTTTCAACTTCAATTGCTTTTGCTACACCACTTCCATATCCAATAAAGAGTTTATTAGAACTACCATTTTTAAGTAATTCTGATTTTCCTAATTCAAATTTTGAAGCTTTAAAATCAAGTTTAGGAAATGCACCTCTTGGATATCTAATAGCACAAGGACTATTTAAAGTATAAGCAAACTCTAAAGAGTATTCTAATGTTTCATTATCTCTTGGAGCAAATAAAACCATATTTGGGATAAATCTTAAAAAGCTAATATCAAAAGCTCCTTGATGTGTTTCACCATCATTTCCAACAATTCCAGCTCTATCCATAGCAAATATAACAGGCAGATTCATAATACAAACATCATGAATAATCTGGTCAAAACCTCTTTGTAAAAATGTAGAGTATATTGTAACAAATGGTTTAAATCCTTCTTTTGCCATTGCAGCCATTGAAGTAATTGCATGTTGTTCGGCAATTGCTACATCCCAAAAACGAGAAGGAAACTCTTTTATTAATTTATCCATACCAGTTCCACTTGGCATGGCAGCAGTTACACCAACAATATTTTCATATTTAGAAGCTAAATTAAAAAGTGCATCTGAAAAAACTGCTGTAGCACTTTTTTCTACACCTTTTTTTATAAATTCACCATCTTCAACGTTAAAAGGTCCAACTCCATGCCAATGCTCATGTTGCCCTTCAGCAATTTTATACCCTTTTCCTTTTACTGTTCTTGCATGAACAATTACAGGTTTATTCATAGATTTGGCAATTTCTAAAACTTCAATAATCTCTTCAATATCATGCCCATCAATAGGACCAATATAATCAATTCCCATCTCCTCAAATAAAATTCCAGGAGTTATTAATTTAAAAGAGTTTTCAACTCTTTTGGCTAGATATGTTGTACCTTCTGGCATATTGTTACGTATAAATTTATCAACACTTGTTTTAAAACTTTGATAAAATTTTCCAGCTAAAAGTTTTGATAGATATTTTGAAATTGCACCAATTGGTTTTGCTATACTCATTTCATTATCATTTAGAATTATTACAACTGGAAGTTTTAAATCTCCTAATTCATTTAGAGCTTCATAAACCATTCCAGCACTCATAGAACCATCGCCTATCATAACAACTGGGACTCTATTTTCACCTTTTAGTTTTATAGCTTTTGCTGCTCCAACAGCAAGAGAAATTGAAGTTGAACTATGTCCAGCTACGAAATAATCAGCTTTATTCTCATTTGGTTTTGTAAAACCACTTAAACCACCAAATTGTCTAATAGTTTCGAACTCTTCCCATCTTTGTGTTAGAAGTTTATGAGGATAACATTGATGTGAAACATCAAAAATAAATGGGTCATTTTCTACATCAAAAACATAATGCATTGCAATAGTTAATTCAACTGCACCTAAAGTTGAAGAAAAATGTCCACCTTTTCTTGAAACAACATCAATAATTCTCTCTCGTATTTTAGAAGATAACTCATCTAACTCTTTTAATGATTTTCCTTTTATTTGCATCACTAAACTCTATTTTAACTCTTCTAAAACTTCATCCAAAAGTTTAAATAGTTTTGTATTTTGTTCGTTTGTTCCAATAGTTACTCTAATTGCATTTAATCCATAACCAGTTAAATCTCGAACAATCATACCTTTTTCAAGAAGTTTTTGAGCTACAGTTTTTGATATAAAATTTTTCAATAAAATTGTAATAAAATTTGTATATGAAGGAATATATTCAAAACCATTATCTTGACAATATTTTTCATATCTTTTCATTTCAATAAAGTTTTTTTCTATACAATCTTTTACAAACTCTTCATCTTTTAAAGCTTCAATAGCAGCTGCTAAACTTAAAGTTGTAATATTAAAAGGAGCTCTTATTTTATAAAAAGTTGAAATAATATCCTCATTTGCTAAACCATAACCAACTCTCATTCCTCCAAGAGCATAAGCTTTTGAGAAAGTTCCAAGATAGATTGCATTTGGAAATTTTTCTATTAAATCTTTTGGACAGATTCTTTTTTTCTCATCTTTAAAACTAGCATACTCTTGATATGCACCATCAACTATAACTAATGTGTTTTTATCAATAGTTTCTAAAAATTCATAAACTTCATCTTTATCTAAACACTCCCCTAATGGATTGTTTGGAATGCAAAGAAAAATTACATCAGCACCATGTTTTTTATAAAGTTTACTAAACTCTTTTAAGTTGTGTTGAGAAGATTTTGTTTTGATAATCTTTGCACCAACTTGTTTTGAATATATTTCATACATAGCAAATGTTGTTTGAGCCATTAAAACTTTTGAATTCTTTTTACATTTTGCATGAACTGCAAACTCTAAAATTTGATCACTTCCAGAACCAATAATTACATTTTTGCTATTAAGATTGAACTTATTTGCCAAAGCCTCTTTTAATTCAAACATAGAATCATCTGGATATAAGTACATATTTTTTGCAAGGCTCTCAATTTTTGCAACAACTTTTTGACTTGTTCCATATGGGTTTTCATTTGAAGCTAATTTTACAACTTCTTTTGGGTCTATTCCATGCTCTCTTACAACTAATTCTATTGGTTTTCCAGCTTCATAAGTTGATAAATTTTTTAATACTTTATTGAATTTCATTTTATTTTTCCTTTATATATCTTTTATCTCTTTAACATAAGAGCCTAAAACTTTAATACTAGATTTATGTTTTTCAAGAACTTTTTTAACATTTTCATCATCTTTATGTCCATCAAAGTCTATAAAAAATATAGAGTTTCCTTCAACAATATGTGATTTTATTTTTGTTAAATTTATTCCTGCATTATTAAAATCATTTAAAAATCTTACCAAAACACCTTGTTCATCAGGAATATTTACTAAAATTGAAGTTTTATCATTTCCACTTGGACTATTTTCAAAATCACTTAAGATAAAAAATCTTGTTTTATTGTTGTCTTTATCTTCTATATTTTCAAATAAGATTGGAAGATTATAAAGTTTTGCAGCAACATGTGCACAAATTGCTGCACTATTTGGTTCACTTGCTGCAAGTTTTGCAGCTTTTGTTGTTGATTCTACAGGAATAAGTTCAACTTCATCAAGTCCAAAATTTGTTAAAAACTTTCTACATTGATCAAATGCTATATCTTTTGAATATATTTTTTTAATATCAGAAATTTTATCACAAGTTGTTGCAAGAGTGTGATGAATATTTAATATAACTTCAGCAACTATTTTTGAGTTGAAATTTGTAAAACCATTTATTGTATCGTTTACTATACCATTTGAAGAGTTTTCTATTGGTACAACTCCAAATTTGATTTTTTTAGACTCTAACTCTTTGAAAATTCCTTTTATAGAACTAATAGAAACATAAGAGCTCATTGCTCCAAATCTGCTCTCAGCAGCTTGATGTGTGAAGCTTCCTTGAGGACCTAAATAGCCAATATTTTCAGGTAATTCTATATTTCTTGATATTGCAAAAATCTCTAAAAAAAGAGCTTCAATTGCACTTCTATTTAAGAAACCATTTTTGTCTTGATTTATTTTTTCAAGTCGGTCAATAATTGCTTTTTCTCTATCTGGCCTATAAATAGCTCCACCACTTTTTGCTTTTAAAGCTCCTACTTTATGAACTAATTTCATTCTATCATTTAGAAGGTCTAGAATTTTATTATCTATACTATCTAATTGTTCTCTTAGTTCTAATAATCCATCTTCATTTGACATAAAATTTACCTTATTTTATAAACTCTTCTTCTAAAGCAATTAAATCTTCAAAAGTTTCTCTTCTTCTGATTAATCTATCAACTCCATTTTCAACAGCAATTTCTGCTACTCTTCCTCTTGTATTGTAGTTACTAGCCATTGTAAAACCATAAGCTCCAGCACTATAAATTGCAATTAAATCATTATGATTAGTTTTTGGTAGTTCTATATTTTTTGCAAAAAAATCTCCACTTTCGCAAACAGGACCTACTAGATTACAATCACTAAACTCTTTATTATCATTTAAAACTTCAATTCTATGATAAGCATTGTATAAAGCAGGTCTTATTAAATCATTCATAGCACCATCAACTATAATAAATCTTTTATTTCCATTTACTTTTTCATATAAAACTTTTGTTACAAAAACTCCAGAATTTCCAACTATAAATCTTCCAGGTTCACAAATAACAGTCAAATCAAGTCCAAACATAACATCTAAAATTGATTGAGTATATTCATATGTATCAATTAATGTTTCATCTTTATATACTATTCCTAATCCTCCACCAACGTCCATGAAAGATAGTTCAATTTTTATAGCTTTTAAATTTCTAACTAAATCAGCAACTATTTTTACAGCATCTTTTATTGGTTGAAGTTGAGTAAGTTGAGATCCAATATGACAATGAATTCCAGTTGGTTCTAAAGATTCACTATTTTTACATTGGATATACATTCTTTTTGCTGTATCAATATCTACTCCAAATTTATTTTCATGAAGCCCTGTTGAAATATAAGGATGAGTTTTTGGATCAATATTTGGATTTACCCTTATAGAGATTCTTGCAACTTTATTTAATTCTTTTGAAATAGTTTCAACTCTATTTAACTCTTCAGCACTCTCTACATTTATTAGTAAAATATCAAGATTTAAAGCCTCTTTTATCTCTTCATCACTTTTTCCAACCCCTGAAAATATTATTTTGTATGAAGGAACTCCTGCTTTTAAAGCTCTTTTTACCTCTCCAATACTAACGCAATCAGCACCAGCACCTAGGTTTGCTAAATGTTTTATTACACTTAAATTTGAATTTGCTTTAACTGCATATGCAATTAAAGATTTTCTTGCTCTAAAAGACTCTTTTAATTGTGTATATTGGTTTGTAATATGATCAAAATCATAAACATAATATGGTGTTTGATATTTATTTGCCAGTTCTTTAAAATCTATATTCATATAATAATCCTATTGTTAAAATTTTAAATTTAAACTTTTCAAAGTTTAGATTTAAAATTTTGATATAAAAAAAGATAAGAAAAAAATTCTTATCTTTTCAAAAATTATTTATCAGTTCCATTCCAAGCAATTTTTGGTTTTCCACCATCTTCATCAAACTCAACTGCTGGCATTCCCATGATATTAAATCCACTATCAACATAGTGAATTTCACCAGTTACTGCACTACTTAAATCACTAAGTAAGTACATTCCAGAGTTTCCAACTTCATCAATAGATACATTTTTCTTTAAAGGTGAGTGAGCTTCATTCCATTTTAGCATAAATCTAAAATCACCAATTCCAGCAGCTGCTAAAGTTTTAATTGGTCCTGCACTAATTGCATTTACTCTAGTTCCATCTTTTCCCAAATCTTCAGCTAAATATTTTGTAGTCATCTCTAAAGCAGCTTTTGCTACACCCATTAAATTATAATTTGGAATATATTTTGCTCCACCATAATAAGTTAGAGTTAAAATTGAAGAGTTAGAAGATAAAAGTGGTTTTAATTCACGAGTAACTTCTATTAAAGAGAATACAGATACATCCATTGCTATATCAAATGCCTCTTTTGATATATTGTGAAATCTTCCACTTAAACCCTCTTTTGGAGCAAATGCAATCGAGTGAACAATAAAATCAATCTCTCCTAAATCTTTTTTTAAAGACTCTCTTAAAGCAACTATCTCTTCAGGTTTAGATACATCACAAGGATAAACTAGATTTGAACTTCCAAACTCAGCAGCTATTGGTTCAACTCTTTTTTTAAGAGCATCATTTAAATATGTAAATGCAATTTGAGCACCTTGTGCAGCACATGCTTTTGCAATTCCATAAGCAATTGATTTATCATTTGCAACACCTAAAATAACACCTTTTTTACCCTTCATTATCATCTTATATCCTTTGTATTTTCTAAAATTTTTATAAAATCTTCTATTTTCCATGAAGCTGTTCCAATTAAAGCTCCATCAACATTTTCTATTTCGCAAATCTCTTTTACATTTTCAACTTTTACACTTCCACCGTAAAGTAAAGGTTTATTTATTTTAGATTTTATAGCATTATGTATTTGTTTAATATCATCACTTGTTGCCGTAATACCAGTTCCTATAGCCCAAACTGGTTCATATGCTAAAATTAAATTTTCATAACTTGTATCAATTCCAATAAATTGTTCAAAAATATACTCTAAAGTCTTTTCTAAACCAGCTTTTTTTACTTCTAAAGGTTCTCCAATACAATAAATAATTTTAAATCCTAAATTTTTATAAAACTCATATTTTTTTGAAACTTCTTCTTGAGTTTCGCCTAAAATATGTCTTCTTTCACTATGACCTATTAAAATAGTTTTTATATCAAACTCTTCAAGTTGCTCTAAGCCAATTTCACCAGTAAAAGATCCATTTTTAGTATGATATGCATTTTGTGCACCAATAAAAAGCTTATGATTTAATTCAAATGAATCTAAAGATGTCGAAGTAGGGAAGATGTAAATTTCATCTAAAGCTTCATTTGATTTTAAATATTCATTTAATTTTTCAACAAATAAACTTGTACTTTTTCTAGTATGATTTGTTTTAAAATTACTTGCAATTATAGGCATTTATTTATCATCCTCAATAACTAATGCTTTAACTCCAGGTAATATTTTTCCCTCTATTAACTCTAAAGAAGCTCCACCACCAGTGCTTATAAATGTCATATCATCTTCATCACCAGTAATTCTTACTAAATCAGCTGTATCTCCTCCACCAACAACAGTTGTTGCATATGAGCTTGCTACTGCATGAGATATTTTCGTACTTCCTTTTGCAAATTTTTCCATTTCATAAACACCCATTGGTCCATTCCATAAAATAGTATTTGCATCACTTAAAACTTCACTAAATAAAAGTGCAGTTGCAGGTCCAATATCAAGCCCCATCCAAGATTTTGGTATCTCTTGAACTGGAACAATTTTTGCTATTGCTTCAGCATCAAAAGCTTCAGCTGCAACAATATCAACTGGTAAATAAAGTTTTACACCTTTTTGTTTTGCTAATTCCATAATTTTTAAAGCTTCAGGAATTAAATCTTCTTCAACCAAAGATTTTCCAATTTCATAACCTTGTGCTTTTAGGAATGTAAATGCCATTCCTCCACCAATTACAATTTTATCAACTTTTGGAACAAGATTATAAAGGGCTTCAAGTTTTCCAGATACTTTTGAACCACCAACTATTGAAACAAACGGACGTTTAGGGTTTTCAACAATATGGTGGAAAAATTTAATCTCTTTTGCTAGTAAAAATCCAGCAGCTTTATGATTCATATCAAAATATTTTGCAATTCCTTCAACAGAAGAGTGAGCTCTGTGAGAAACTCCAAATGCATCATTTATATAAACATCTGCCATAGAAGCTAATTTTTTACTAAGCTCTTCATCATTTTTTGTCTCACCAGCTTCAAATCTCATATTTTCTAAAAGCATAATTTCACCAGTTTTTAACTCATTAGCCATTTTTAAAGTTTCAGTACAAACTACATTTGGAGCTAGTTTGATATCTTGTTTTAATAAAATATGTAATCTTTTTGCTATTGGAGAAAGTGAATATTTCTCTTCAAAACCACCTTTTGGTCTTCCAAAGTGACTAGCTAATATAACAGAACAATCATTATCAATACAATATCTAATTGTGTTTAAAGCACTTCTAATTCTTCTATCATCAGTTATATTGTTGTATTCATCAACAGGAACATTAAAATCACATCTTATAAATACTTTTTTACCAGTAATATCTATGTTTTTTATCTCTTGAAGTTTCATATTATTCCTTATTTTTTTGCTACATAAATAGCTAAATCTACAAGTCTAGCCGAATATCCCCACTCATTGTCATACCAGCTCATAACTTTAATCATATTTCCACCAATAACTTGAGTTAAGTCACTTGCAATAATTGTAGAGTTTGTATTTCCTATTAAATCACTTGAAACTAGCATATCATTATCAACTGCTACTATTCCAGAAAGCTCTTTTGATTTTTGAGTAAATAAAGCATTGATTTCTTCTTTTGTAGTATCTTTTTTGATTAAGAAATTTACATCTACCATTGAAACATTTGGAGTTGGAACTCTTACGCTTTGACCATGTAATTTACCATCAAGTTGAGGCATTATTAATTTCATAGCTTTTGCAGCACCAGTGCTTGTAGGAATCATATTAGCAGCACCAGCCCTAGCTCTTCTTTTATCAGATTTATGTTTTACATCAAGGATGTTTTGGTCATTAGTATAAGAGTGAATAGTTGTCATTAAACCTTTTTCTATTCCAAAAGCATCATCAATTATTTTTGCTATTGGTCCAAGACAGTTTGTAGTACAAGATGCATTTGATATAATTTTTTCTCCATTATAAGTTGACTCATTTACACCTACAACAAAAGTTTTTGTATCATCTTTTGCAGGAGCACTCATAACAACTTTTTTAGCACCATTGTCAATATGAACTTGGCATTTATCTTGAGTTAAATATGCACCTGTACACTCTAAAACAATTTCAGCTCCACAATCTTTTGCAAAAGATAACTCTTTTGCATCTCTTGTTGAATAAAGTTTTGCATTGATTTTCCCCATTTTTAGAAAACCATTTTCAACTTTAACATCACCTTCAAAAGTCCCATGAACAGTATCATATTTTGTGATATATTCAAGCATTGAAGCTTCAGCTGTATCATTTATAGCAACCAACTCTATGTCACTTCTTGTAGCAATAATTCTAGCTACACATCTTCCTATTCTCCCAAATCCGTTTATTGCAACTTTAATAGCCATCTAATCCCTTTATTAAAATTCTAAATGGCAAATATTTTATCTAAAAATTGCTATAATATAATTTAATCATAAAACAAAGGTAAGTTTTTTTTGAAAATTGCGATTTTTGGTGGTAGTTTTGACCCAATTCATATTGCTCATAAAAAGATTGTTGAAACTGCTTTAAAAGAGCTAGATATTGATAAATTAATAATTGTTCCTACATATCTTAATCCTTTTAAAAAAGATTTTTTATTTGAACCAAAAGAGAGATTTAAACTCTTACAAAAAGTTTTTAAAGATGAAAAAAGAGTTGAGATTTGTGATTTTGAGATAAATCAAAAAAAACTAAGCTACACTTATGAAACAATAAGATATATTAAAGCTTCGATAAATCCTAGTAAAATCTACTTTATTATAGGAGAAGATAATCTAAAATCTCTTAATAGATGGCACAACATAGATGAGTTAAAAGAGAATTTAGAGTTTGTAGTTGCCTCAAGAGATGGTTATGATTTACTTACAAATGAGTTTAAAAAATTAGATATAAATATAGATATTAGCTCTACAAAGCTAAAAGAAAATCTAGATTTAAACTTTGTGCCAAAAGAGATTTGGCAAGATTTAATAAATTTAAAAAAAGGAAAAATTTGAATAGTAGAATAAATAAAATTAGAGATATTTTAGATGATAAAAAAGCCTCTGATATTGAGATTTTTGATTTAACATCAAAAGATTATTTAGTGGATTATGTTGTGATTGCTACAACTTTAAATCCAAAACATGGTTTTGCGCTTTTAGATCATTTAAAAACTGAATTAAAACCAAGTGGTGAAGAGTTTTTAAGAGTTGATGAAGATGATAACTGGACTGTTATTGATTTAGGAGATGTTTTTATTCATTTAATGAGTGAAAAATATAGAGAAAAATATAACCTTGAAGATTTTTTAGATAGTTTTCAAAGACCAAAAGAGATTACATAATCTCTTTTGCTTCAATTCCAAGAAGTTTAAGCCCTGTTTTTATACTTAATTTTGCCATACTTAATACTTTTAAGTAAATCTTTTCTTCACTACTTCCAATAATTTTATGTTCATTATAAAATTTATGTACACTAGAAGCTAGATTGTATAAATATTCTGTTATTTTTTGCATATCTCTTTTAGAAAAAGCATCTTCTAAAACAGATTTTAAAAGAAGTGATTCATAAACTAAATTTAAAGCTTCACTATTTAATCTTTCAAAACTCTCATTTTTTATATCTTCAAAACTTAAATTTGATTTTACAAAAACTTGATTTATTCTTGCGTGTGCATAGTTTATATAAAAAATTGGATTACTTGAGTCTTGATTTTTCAACATATCAATATCAAACTCCAAGTGAGTATCACTTTTTTTAGTTAAGAATATAAATCTTAAAGCATCACTTCCAATCTCAGCAGTTATATCAGACATTAATATAACATTCCCAGCTCGTTTGCTCATTTTATATGGTTGCCCACCTTTAAGTAGTTGAACCATTTGAGATAAAATAACTTCAAGTTTAGAAGAGTCATTTCCTAAAAACTCAATAGCAGCTTTTACTCTTGTAATATACCCATGGTGATCAGCTCCCCAAATATTTATATATTTGTCAAACTCTCTATCAAATTTATTTTTGTGATAGATTATATCTCCTGCTAGATATGTTGGAATTCCATTTTCTCTTACAACAACTCTATCGCTATCATCACCAAATTTAGTTGAGCTTAGATAAACTTTTTCATCTTTTGTGTAAAGTGAACCATTTTTTTCTAAAACAGATTTTGTGTTTTCCCATGAGTTATAAAGAGATTTTTCAGATACAAAATTTTGGAAATTTATTCCTAAATCACCTAAATCTTTTATGATTATTTGCATTACTATATCTTTTGCAAAAATTGCCATCTCTTCAAATCTACTCTCATCATAGATAATATCTTTTCCATGTTTTTCTATGATTTTTTCGGCAATCTCTATTAAGTATTCGCCTCTGTAATAACTCTCTGGATATTTTACTTTCTCTTTAAATATAAAATCTCTAGCAGCTAAACTAACGCTTATTCCTAAAAGTTGCATCTGTGCACCAGCATCATTTATATAATACTCAGTTGTAATATCATATCCTAGATAAATTCCAACTTTATATAAAGTATCTCCAAAAACAGCACCTCTTGCATGTCCAATATGAAGAGGACCTGTTGGATTTGCACTTACATACTCTAGAAGTATTTTTTCATCTTTTTTATCACCTTTTGCAAAATCATCTTTTTTTTCTAAGGCTTCATTTGTAAGTTTTTCTATAAAACTTTTTGATAAAGTAAAGTTTATAAAACCTTTTACAGCTTCTATTTTCTCAAATAATTCACTATTTTCAAGTTTTAAAACTAATTCATCTGCTAAAATCATAGGAGACTTTTTTAGCTCTTTTGCCAAAGAAAAAGCAACTGGTGTTGCAAAATGACCAAGTGAACTATCTTTTGGTTTTTCTAAAACAATACTTTTTTCTAATTTTTTCTCTATAAATTCTTTAACTATATTTTGCAAGTTCTTCTCTTATTATTTATTATAAAATTCATATATTATGAATTTTTTGTCTCTTCTTTTTGTGTTGGTATTTCAGCTTTTTTATCTGTTTGTGCTGGTTTGTTTTCTGCTACTTCTTCATTATCATCTTCTTTGATAGCTTTTTTGAAGTTTCTAATACCACTTCCTAAACCTTTAGCAAGTTCTGGGATTTTTTTCCCACCAAATAAAATCAACACAATTATAACTATAATTACTAGTTCCATTCCGCTTGGCATACTCATAAAAATCCTTTATAAAATTAAGATTGTTTTGTTTCTGTTGAAGAAGTTGATTTTGCATCACTTTTCTTCTCATTCTCTTCTATTTTTGAAGCGGTTGCTACTTCTTCATCATCTTCTTTTACAGCTTTCTTGAAGTTTTTAATACCACTTCCTAAACCTTTAGCAAGTTCTGGGATTTTTTTCCCACCAAATAAAATTAACACGATTAAAACAATTACTAATAATTGCATACCACTTGGCATATGCATAGCTATTCCTTTTTTTGATATAAGAAATATTATAACTAAAAAAGCTTAAAAATTTTTAACTATAATTACTTTATAAAAAAGATAGCTAGTTTAAATCCAATTAATACAAAAAATATTGACCCAATAAGATTTGATAAAATATTTAATATAGCATAATTTAAAGAGCTATTAAAAAGTAGATAGCTATCTAATGCAAATGTAGAAAATGTTGTAAGACCACCTAAGAATCCAGCTATTAAAAATGCTTTTAATATAGTTGAAACATCATGTGTAGAGAAATAGGCATATAAAATACCTATTATAAATGATCCAAAAATATTAACTAAAAGTATCCCAAAAGGAAAATTTCCTAACTCCATTTTATGGACATAATCTACAGCATAAAATCTTAAAATTGACCCAAATGCTCCACCAAATCCAACAGCAATAGCTATTTGAAAATTAAGAGACATAGTTTTTGTACTCTTTTTCAAAAACTTCTTTCATATTTTTTTCACAATCTTCGTACCAAGATGTATCTTTACTTGCAACAATAGGTTCTAAATATATAACTTTAACAACTCCAGGAGCTGCTTCCATTTTTTGAGAGTTAACTATATTTCTAGTGTTAAACATAACAACTGGTTGAACTTTTAAGTTGAATTTGTTACCAACCATTTTTGCACCAGCTTTAAACTCTCCAATATAAGTTCCATCACTTCTTGTTCCTTCTGGAAACATTGCAATCGGACGACCTTTTGATAATCTATCTTTTGCTTCACTTAAAAGGTGAATAAGTCCAGCCTTATTCTCTCTATCAATACTTATCATTCTAGGTGCTTTTATAATATGTCCAAAAAAGAAGAGATCTGTTATCTCTTTTTTTGCTACCCAAGCTATATTTCTACTATGTAGATGTTCCATTACAATAATATCAAGCATAGATTGGTGATTTATTAAAATTAAATCACAGCTTTCATCTAAATTACCTTCAATTTCAAGCTTAATTCCAAGAAAAAACATCTGGATTTTCATCCATATTTTTATGACTTTATGTGTGTGGTTTCTAAACAGATACATAAAAAATACAACAATTGCAACACTTATGGAAAACTGTATAAAAACTATTAAGCCCCTAATTTTTCTCAAAACTCTCCTCCTTAACCCAGCCAATAAAATCACTATCTACTCCTAAAACTTTTACAAAGTTTTCTCTTTTTTCTAAAGCTTCAACTCTTTCATCTTTCTGTGTTTTAAAGAATACTGTTGAGTTCTTTGTTGGTAAAATATATATATAAGAGTCTGTTTTTATTACACCTTTTTGATTTGGCAAATTGTATATAATAGCAACAATTAAAGATATAAAAGTAAAAAATAGAACAATTTTCCATCTTTTCCAAATATAAATCAAAAGGAATATCACAAAAACAATAATAGCAGCTATTTTTTTATACTTTTCAAATGTAGAATCATTTGGATTTAAATCTGTTTGTGTACTTACTAACTCATTTTGCAAGATAAGTGGTACTTTTACCTCTTTAAAACTATTTGTTGTAGTATTAAAATATGTAAAAATTAGATTTTTCTGAAATATTGGAGTAACAAAATAGTAAACTAAATTTTCAATATTTTCCCACTCTTTTATACTTGAAACACCTTGTTCTTCTATATTTTTCAAAGAAAAATCACTCAAATTTGAGTTTACTGCATCTAAATCAATTATAGTAAGTGCATTATCATTGTTGTATTGCTTTGTTTTATACGCTTTTAATATAATATTTTCAGCTACTATATTTGAATATCTATCATCTGCTTTACCAATATTTGATATTTTTAATTGTAAAGGTTCTAGTGTACTTTGATCTATTAGTTCATTTGAATTTAAAAGATTAATCTCAAAAAGAGGAAGTGAAAAATTTGTATTTTTTACTTTAAAATAGTAGCTATTTTCATATTTATCATTTGATATTTTTTTCCAAGAAGAGTTTGGATTTAAAACTTCAATATTTGATGAGTTTAGAAATTTTGTACTTATATTTGTAAAATTTGAAGTAGTAATCATAGCTTCAATTTTTATCTCAAATTTTTGATTTTTGTATATATTTGTTGGTGTTTTTGTATATGATAAATATAAGTTTTTTGCTGCAAAAAGATTTATTGAGCAAAAAGTTACAAGGATTAAAAAGAGTATAGATACTTTTTTCATAAATTATTATCTATATTAAAATAGAAGAACTCTTCTATTTTAATAAACCTTTTAGCATATTTACACCATCAGTTGAACCTAAAATCTCTTCAATTGCTCGTTCAGGATGAGGCATTAGACCAAATACATTTCTCTCTTTATTACAAATTCCTGCAATATTTGAAACACTTCCATTCATATTTGTAACTTCACCATCTTTTGTACAATATTTTAATAAGATTTGATTATTAGCTTCAAGCTCTTTTAAACCAGCTTCATCAATATAGTAGTTCCCATCATGATGAGCTACTGGTATATTAACAACATCTCCAACATTTAAAAGTCTTAAAAATTCATTGTTATTATCAATAACTTTTAAGTGATGATATTTTGATATAAAGTGTAAAGTATCATTTCTTTTCATTGCACCTGGAAGTAAACCAGCTTCTAAAAGAATTTGAAAACCATTACAAATACCTAGAACTTTTCCACCATTTGAAGCAAATTTTTTAACTTCTTCCATAATGTTTGCAAATCTAGCAATTGCTCCACTTCTTAAGTAGTCACCATAAGAGAACCCACCTGGAACAACTACTAAATCAGTATTTTCTGGAAGTTTTGTATCTTTGTGCCAAATAACTTCTACATCACAACCAAGTTTAGTAAATGCGTATTTTGCATCAAATTCACAGTTTGTTCCAGGAAATTGTAGTACGGCTACTTTCATAATTAACCTACTATATCAATATTGTAATCTTCAATTACAGTATTAGCAAGAAGCTTTTCACACATTTTTGTAACTTCTTCTTTTGCTTTTTCTTTATCATTTGAGTTTAACTCAATAATAATCTGTTTTCCAACTCTTACATCAGAAATTAAATCTTTAAATCCCAAAGTTCCTAAAGCATTGTTAATTGCTTTACCTTGATCATCTAAAACACCTTTTTTTAATCCTACATTTACTATTGCTTTCATCATTTTTCCTCTAAAATTTTTTGCAAATTATATCTAAAGATTTATTTGCTTAGTCTTTCTAAAATTGTTTTATATCCATTTAGGATTTTATCTTCTATCTCTTTTGGAACAACAACTTCTAATTTCTCTCCAGATTTCAAAGATTTTGATTGCTCTTTCCAATTCTCTTTTTTACCAAAATCTCTTAAAATTTGTTTATCCATTGAGATAAAGTTACTGTTTTTAAAATCTTCTAAAGCTATGAATCTTGAACTCTCTGGAGTTAAAACTTCATCACCTAAAACCCATTTTCCATCTTCATCAATAAAGATTTCGAACTTTGTATCAACTACAACTATTCCTCTATCTTCTGCAAAAGTTGTAAAATCTTTAAAAAGCTTTTCTAAACTAGAGATAATTTCAGGAAAAGTATCTCTTACTTTTTTAGAGTTTAAAGGCTCGTCTTTTAAGCCTTTTGTTGTTGGTGTAAAAAGTGGAGTTTCAAATTTATGCCACTCTTTTAAATTTGAAGGTAAATCTAATCCATATGGATCTTTACCATCTTGTAAAGCTTGAAATAAAGAACCAGTTAAGTAATTTCTAAAAATTAGTTCAAACTGTACTACTTCCCCATCAATATTTGCTTCAAGAGCTTTGCACAGTTTCATAAGTTGACATCTAGGAGCAACAGAGATATCAGGAGATATTTTTTCATCTAAAATTGCAGTTCTTATACCACTGTTTGCAGCAAATTTTGCTCCAAAATTTGAAATTTCTGTTTGTATAATTCCTTTTCCTTTAATTTCAAAATTTAAAGGAATATCAAAAACAGATGTTCTATCACTTCTTACAAGTAAAACTTTTGCCTCATCACCTGGACAGCTATATAAATCAGCATTTTTCCCTATATAAAAAAGATTGTAGCCAATATTTTCTAACTCATCAAACCCTTTTTGTGTAGTTATTTTCTTATTCTCTGGCCAAAGATTTAAAGATTTAATTTTTTCAATATTCATAAAACTTCCTAAATTATTTATTCATTATAATTAAGCTTTTTAAAACTGCCAAAGATGTATTTAATTGATTGTCATTTTGTAAATCATCTTTTGAAATGATTTTTTTAGTTTCATCTTTTACAGCTTTCTCTTCAGCTTTTAACTTATCATCAACTTTATTAAGCTCACCCTCAAGATGTTTTTTAAGGTCAGCCTCTTTTATTTTTAAGCCATTTTCCTCACTTTGAACAACTTTTCCAGCACTTGCAATAATATCAGGAGTTACACCCTCTGCTTGGATTGTTCTTCCGCTTGGTAAATAGTATTTTGCAATAGTTAACTTGATATTTTCAGTTTTTTCATTATCTATTGGAAGTACAGCTTGAACCGAACCTTTTCCAAAAGTTTTTTCACCTACCAAAATAGCTCTTTTGTGATCTTGTAAAGCACCACTTACAATTTCAGAAGCTGAAGCAGAACCTTCATTTACAAGAACAACTAAAGGTAAATCTGTTTTTGTTCCAAATTTACTTGCTTCAAATTTTTCTTCATCAGAAGCATCTCTTCCTTTTTGTGAAACAATAACTCCATTTTTTACAAATAGGTCAACAACACCAATTGCTTGATTTAAAAGACCACCAGGATTATTTCTTAAATCAAGAACTATACCTTTTACATCTTTATTCTCTTTTATAGCTTTTTCTAAATCATTTGTAACTTTTGTGTCAAAGCTTGATATTCTAAGATATAAAAGATTTTCTCCCTCTATTTTTTTTGCAAAAACAGATTGAACTTTTATAATATCTCTTTTCATAGCAATTTCAAGAGGTTTATTATCACCTTTTCTAACAATTGTTAATTTAATATCTGATTTAGGCTCACCTCTCATCATGTTTACAGCTTCGTCTAAAGTTATTCCTATAGTTGAAGTCTCATTTATTTTTAAAATTATATCACCAGATTTTACACCAGCTTTAAATGCAGGAGTATCATCTATTGGAGATATTACTGTTAATGCACCATCTCTCATACCAACAGTAATACCAAGCCCACCAAATTCTCCAGATGTTGCAATACTCATCTCTTTACTAGCTTTTTTGTCCAAATAGCTTGAATGGGCATCTAATTCTTGCATTAAACCTTTTAGTGCTTTGTCAACAATCTCTTGAAGTTTAATATCATCAACATAATACTTCTCAACAGTTCCAATAACTTTTGTTAGTTTCGATAAAGATTCAAATCTTGTTTGTTCGTTTTCAACAGGCGCTTCTTTTGCAAATATATTTTGAGATAATACAAATGCAATAGATGTTGCTATTAATAGTTTATTCATTTTGCGATAACCTTTTAAATTTATAGGCTAAAATTATACAAAAAAGTTTATAAAAGTAATATTTTATGAAAAATTTTGTAATATATCAACTACTTTTTAAAAAGGCTAGGTATATGAGTATAAAAGATGATGTAAACTACATCAAAAATGAGTTAAGTAGTGAAGAGAAATTCCTTGAAAGTTTTGTAAAAACTGAGAGATTTTTTAAAAAATATAAAAAATTAATAGTTGTATTAATTATTACTGTAATAGTTGGTTCAATAGCATTTTTAGTAAAAACTAAATTGGATGAAAAAAATATTTATGAAGCTAATATTGCTCTAAGTAGTTTCCTTGAAAATGGAAATCAAAACTCTTTAGATGAACTAAAAGAGAAAAATAGAGATTTATACGAGATAGCTTTGTATTTAGATGCTAAAAATGAGTTTAAAAATGCAGATATTAATCTTAAATATTTAAAAGAGTTACTAGATTTCCAAGTTGCACTTTTAAATTCTAATCAATCAGATTTAGATACAGTTTCAAAAAAAGCAGATTTTTTACTTAAAGATTATGCTATTTTTAATCAAGCTTTAATACTAGTTAATAATCAAAAATATGCTGAAGCAAGAGAAATTTTGGGTAAAATATCTCAAGATTCAAGAGCTTTTGAACTAGCAACACTTTTAAAACACTATTTAGTTACAAAATAAGGAATAAAAAATGAAATCTATACTATTGTCAATTGTTGCAATTGCACTTTTTACAGCTTGTTCTGGTAAAAAATATTATGAACCAGAAGAGACAAGTAGTAATATTGAGCTAAACAAAAAGTCTATGTCATCTTCAATCAAATCTATGAATAGAGTAGGTGCAACTTTAGAAGATAATGAAGTTATTACGAAACAAGGAATTTCTACATTTAAACTTCCAGAAGGATTTGAGTTTTTAAATTTTACGGATGATGGAAAAGTTATAGCAACAAATTATGTTGATAAAATATTAATTGGAGAAAGAGAGAGAACTGTTAAAGATGTAGTTGTAGCAGCTGCAAGAAAAGATGAAAAGTTAGCACTTATATACTCTAATAATAGTATGGAGCTAATAGATGTAAATACAGATAAAACTCTTTTTAAAGAGTATTTACCACTGTCTTTAGCAAATGATACGAGAATTTCAAATCCTTTATTTATGGGGAATTTAATTTTGTTTCCAAGCTTAAATGGTAAAGTTCTTATTTTATCATCTGCTACAAATGAAGTTGTAAGAAATATATCTGTTGAAACGGATAGTGAATTCAAAAATATTATAAGCCTTGAAGTTGAGAAAAAAAGTGAGAGTTTGATTGTTGCTAATCCAAATAAAATTGTATCTATATCAGCTAGAGATGTTATTAGTAAAGATTATGATATTAGAGATTTAATTGTAAAAGATGGATATATTTATATTGCAACTGTTGATGGTCATATTATAAAACTGACTCCAAATTTAGAAGAGGTTGCAAAAAGAAAATATAAATATGCAAAATTCCATGCTTTAGCATATGGAAGTAGTTTATATGCTGTTGAGTCTCAAGGATTTTTAATAAATATAAGTGATGATTTTAAAACTGACACTATATATGAGTTTAGTTTTGATAATGAAAAAAGATTAATAGCAGTAGATAATAAAATCTATTTTGATTCAGATTACATAACTCTTCCATAAAAGAATAGTGGATAAATCCACTATTCTTATTACTAAAAAAACTCTCTTTAAGCCTTATGTTTCAGCCAAAATTTCTATTTGCCAAAAGCTCAATCAAAACTGTTGCATATGAACCTTTTGGTAAAATAAAATCTAAACTACAAGATTTATTTAATTTATCATATTTAGAAGATAAAATTTCTGGAAATACAATAGCTTCTCTTCTATAACCTTTTTCAGTTATTTGACTATCATCATATTTTTGTTCAATTTTTAAAGCATCATCTTTCGCTTTAAAAACATCTCTTCCTGGAAGTAAACCAGTTGGAGTTATTAGTTTATTTTTGAAGTCTTCTATAATTTTTTCATTTATAGATTTTGGAGTAAAAAGTTTTTCATTTTTTATATCATAAAAAATATCTCCATCTAGAAGTTTAAAACTACCATTATCAAGTTTTAATCTTTCAACCAACCAAGCATTGAAAAAAGTGCTTTGATAGGCACTAAGAAGCATTTTTGCTACTTTTCTATCTTTTATTATTGCATCACCAAATAGTAAATCTTTTGCTTTTTCTAAATTCTCTTTTACATCTTTTCCAAATCTTTGATAACCAAAATAGTTTGGAAAACCATTTTTAGATACAAATTTTAGAAGTTTTTCAATATGAAAAAGTTCTTCTAACTCTAACTCATGAAGATTTATTTTAAATCTATTTCCTTTTAAATCACCAATATTTAGTTTTTTATTGTGTAAAAAAGTATCAAGTATCTCTATTTTTTTTGATTTAAAATTTTTTATCTCTTTTTGATATTTTTTTGGAATAGATATGTATTGAATTGTAGTTGCTCGTTTATCTTTGAGTCCAGCATATCCAATATCACTTGAATAAACACCCAAGAATTTTGATAATCTATCTATTAACTCCCAAGTATCACAATTTTGTTTTTTGATTTTTAAAATTAAGAAGTTCCCGTACGATGAGAATTTTATAGGTTGTTCTTCAACTATAAAATCAACATCGTTTTGGACAAATTTGAAATTTAGAACTTTATCATTTGCTGGATAAACTCTTTTTATCAATATGCAACTCTTTTTTGTTGTTCTTGTTCATAAACTGTTCTGCACTCTGTACAAAACTTTGCAAAAGGTTTTGCTTTTAATCTTCCAATTGGAATATTTACTCCGCACATATCACAAATTCCATAAGTTGAAGCTTTTATTTTTTTTAAAGCTTCTTCAATTTGATTTAACTCATCTAGTTGATGATTTGCAATCATTCCCTCTTTAAATGAGTCACTAACAAAATCAGCATAATCTAAATCATCGTTTAAATCTTGATCTTTTAGTTGGTCAATACTCTCTCTGCTATTTCTAACATTACTTAAAATTGTCTCTCTTCTTTCAAGTAATATCGCCTTTAATTCATCAATTTGACTTTTATTTGCCATTATCCTCTCCTGTGTAAAATCGCAATTATATCTATTATTAACAGATATTTAACTTAAAATTGGTAGAATATTTCATCAGTACGAGGAGTAGGGCATTACAACACTAAGTAAAGTTTATTTGATAACTATATTTTTAGTATCATTTATTTTCTTTTTTTTATTCTTATATTCAAATACTATTTTTAAAAATAGTAGAAATTATGATATTTTAGATATTACTAAATTATCAAATCTTGCATACTCAAACAAGGATTATAGATTTAAAGATTATGGAAATAGTTTTAATAATGTAATTTATTTGAACCCAAAAGTAACTAATTTTGGATTTGTTTATGAAGAGTAGCGTTTTTATAAATCTTATTTTTCTGTTACTTCATAAACAAAAAACAAAATATATATCTATTTTTATCTTAGCAACTTTAACAATATTTTTATTATCAACAGTTATTTTTATAAAATCATCTTTACAAAATGAGATTTTAAAAACATTAGAAAGTCATAATGATTTTATAATCCAAAGAGAGTTTGGTGGAAGAATTTTTGATATAGAAAATCAACTTGAAGATAGACTAAAAAATATTTATGGAGTTAAAAATATCACAAAGAGAGTTTATGGAAGATATAAATTTTTGAGTGAAGATGTTTATTTTACTATTATTGGAGTTGATTTTTCAAATCTAAATAAAGAGCTAAAAAATTTGAGACTTCAAAATATATCAAAAGATGAGATGATTGTAGGTTTTGAAGTAGATAATTTATTAAAAAAATACAAATATACAAATTATTATGATTTTTTTCTTCCAAATAAAGAGATAAAAAAAGTAAAAATTGCAAAAGTTTTAGAAAAAGAGTCAAATATTATATCAAGTGATATTATTATTTTAGATATAAATCTTGCAAGAGATATTTTAGGTATAAACAGAGATTTTTCAACAAATATTGCTTTTGATGTTCCAAATGAGCTTGAAAGAGCAAATATAAAACAAAAACTTCAAAGATTAGATTTAGACTTAAATATTATTCAAAAAGAAGATATCTTAAAAAAATATGAGACAATATTTAACTATAAAGGTGGAGTTTTTTTAATACTTTATTTAGTTGTTTTATTTGCATTTATAATGATTTTATATCAAAGATACTCTCAAGTAAGTATAAATGAGAGAAAACAGATAGCTATTTTTAAAGCGATTGGATATAGCGTTCGAGATATTATAAAAATAAAAATGAGTGAAAACTTTGTTATAGCTTTTGTATCTTACCTTTTTGGAGTCTTATTGGCATATTTTTTTGTATTTATTTTAAATGCTCCAATATTAAAAAATATATTTATAGATTTTTCAAATATAAAAAATGATTTTATAATCTATCCATATATTGAGTTTTCTACTTTTGTAACACTTTTCTTATTTTTTATGGTTCTGTTTTTAAGTTCAGTTTTAATTCCTGTTTGGAAAATATCAGCAATAAATCCATATGAAAGTTTAAGATGATAGTAGCAAAAAATATAAGTAAAATATATTTTGAAGGAAGCAAAAAAGAGTTTTATGCACTAAAAAATATAAATTTTGAGATAAAAAAAGGCTCATTTGTTATATTTAAAGGTGTAAGTGGAAGTGGAAAATCAACACTTCTATCTATACTTTCTACTATTTCAAAACCTAGCTTTGGTGAAATTCTTTTTGACAAAGAACCTGTGTCAAAATATCCAGATATTCATGCTAGTAATTTTAGAGCAAAAAATATTGGTTACATATTCCAATCTTTCAATCTTTTCGAAGATTTAACCGTTTTTGTAAATGTTAGTCTTCCTCTTATTCCTTTAGGATTTTCACAAAAAGATATTGATAAAAAAGTTGAAGAAATATTAACTTTATCAAATATTTTACATAAAAAAGATGAGATAGTTTCAAATCTTTCTGGTGGAGAAAAACAAAGATGTGCAATTGCAAGAGCATTGATAAACAATGCTAATACAATTTTGTGTGATGAACCAACATCTTCTCTTGATTATGAAAACTCTATGAATTTTGTAAAAACTCTAAAAGAGTTAAAAGAAAGTGGAAAAACTATAGTTGTAGCAACTCATGACCCAATATTTTTTGAGTTAGATTTTATAGATAAGGTTTTTGAGTTAAAAAATGGAGTTTTAGTTGAGTAGTATTTTTTTATCAAATGAGATATTAATTTTCCTATTTTTACAAACTACTATTTATATACTTTTACTAATATCTTTTATATATTCAATAACTATTTTAAGAGATTGGGATTTCAAAAAAAGTACAGCTTTACAGTATAAACTTGAAAAAAGATCATATTTAGTGATTCTAATCATCAGTTTTTCACTTTTTATAAAAATTCTACTCTTTTTTTATTTTATATTTTCTATTGATAATTTATCACATTTTATAGTAGGTGCTATGTGTGCTGCTGGTATTTTTTCTTTAGAATATGGTGAAATATCACTTTTTTTAAAGCTTACAAATCTATTTTTTATTGGTATTTGGTTTGTCCTGAACTCTTTAGATTTGAAAAGAAAAGATTATAAATATACAAAAATAAAATTACTACTTTTTATTTTTATATTCATTTGTCTTACTTTTGAGTATATTTTAGATTTTAAATTTTTATCAAATATTCCATTAAATGAAGCAGTTGAGTGCTGTTCTGTTATATTTGAAACAAGTAGTATCTCTAGTAAAATACCTTTTGGATTGGTTAATTCAAGCTTGATACTTATATTTTATATACTTTTTGTTTTGATTGTTATTTTGAATATTCAAAAAAAATCTATTTTGCTTCTTTTTTTTAATATACTATTTGTTTATATATCTTATTTTGCAGTAACATACTTTTTTTCAACTTATATATATGAACTTCCAACACATCAATGTCCATTTTGTATGCTTCAATCTGAGTATTATTTTATAGGATATTTTATATGGTCGGCAATTTTTTTAGGACTTTTTTTCTCAATTTGTTCGGTAGTTTTTTATAGAAATAATAGTTTAGATATTTATAAGTTTTATAAACTATCTTTATTATTTACAACTATTTTTGTTTTTTTGGTAACTTTTTTTGTTTTAAAATATTATGTAGTAAATGGAGTTTTTTTATAAATCCGTGATTTTACACGGATTTATATTTTTATAATTATTTTTTGTCAGCTTCAGTTGCTGTTTCTTTTGATTCTTCTTTTGTTGTTTCAGCTTCTTCTTTTTTATCTTCTTCTGTAGCTTTTACTTCTTTTTCTTCAGTATTAGCTACTGTTTCTTTTGTCTCTTCTTTTGGAGCAGCTACCTCTTCTTTTTTCTCTTGAGCTGGTGCTACAGTTTCAGTCTTAGGCGCTTCAACTTTTGTCTCAGCTGGTTTTTTATCCTCTGTACAACCTACAAATAATAAAGATGCTGCTGCTAATGATAATAATACTTTTTTCATTTTAAACCTTTTTATGTAATTTTTTGTTTTTAAAACAAATTGCGGAATCATATCAAAATATTTGTGAAATAATTGTGTAATAAATTAATCTTTTTTAAAAAATTTAAAAGTGGTCCAAAAATTAATTAACAATATATAAATTATGATATGTGGAAATTTGAAAATGGAGGAGCTAGTCGGACTCGAACCAACGCATGTCGGATTTGCAATCCGAGGCATTACCAGCTTTGCTATAGCTCCAAAAAAATTATGATATTTTTGTGTATTTACTTTTATAAAAAAGAGTGGCAGAGGACAAGGGATTCGAACCCTCGGAGGCTTTCACCTCGCCGGTTTTCAAAACCGGTACAATCGACCAACTCTGTCAATCCTCTACAACTTAATGGTGCGAATGGTGAGAATCGAACTCACACTCCGAAACCGGAACGGGATTTTAAGTCCCGCGCGTCTACCTATTCCGCCACACTCGCACAAAATTTAAGAACCTTTTTAAGCTTTCACTTAAATTGGACTGGAATTATAGTAGCTTTTTTTTTATTTGTCAAGAGTTTTTTAAAAAAATTTAAAAATTTTAATTTTTATACTATTTAATAGAGATTGAAAATGAATATTTGTATAATCACTAATATTTATTTTTACAAGTTTAAAAGGATTGAAATTGAGAAGTGATGAAGTAAAAAAAGGTTATTCAAGAGCACCACATAGATCTCTTTTAAGAGCAACAGGGCTTAAAGATGAGGATTTTAATAAACCATTTATTGGAGTTGCAAACTCTTTTATAGAGATTATTCCAGGACACTTTTTCTTAGATAAAGTTTCAAAAATCATAAAAGATGAAATTAGAAAAAATGGTTGTGTACCTTTTGAATTCAACACTATTGGAGTTGATGATGGAATTGCTATGGGGCATGATGGTATGCTTTTTTCACTACCAAGTAGAGAATTAATTGCAAACTCTATTGAAACTGTTATGAATGCTCATAAACTTGATGCAATGATAGCAATTCCAAATTGTGACAAAATAGTTCCTGGTATGATAATGGGTGCTTTAAGAGTAAATGTTCCAACTGTTTTTGTAAGTGGTGGAGCTATGCAAAAAGGTTATAAAAAAGATGGAACACCAATAGATTTGGCAACTGCTTTTGAAGCGGTTGGAAAGTTTGAAGCTGGAGAAATCAGTGAAGAAGAGTTAAAAGATATTGAGTGTAATGCATGTCCAGGTGGAGGAAGTTGTTCTGGGATGTTTACAGCAAACTCTATGAATACTCTTATGGAAGCTATGGGAATTGCATTGCCTGGAAATGGAACAATTCTAGCGCTTACAAAAGAGAGAGAAGAGTTATATAGAAAAGCTGCTAAAAGGGTTTGTGAATTAGCTCTTGATAAAACAAACAGCGAGAAGTTCAGATTAAAAAATATTTTAAATGAAAAAGCCGTAAGAAATGCTTTTGCTGTTGATATGGCAATGGGTGGAAGTTCAAATACTGTTTTACATATGTTGGCAATTGCAAAAGAGGCTGGAGTAGATTTTAACCTTGAAGATATAAATGCCATATCAAAAAGAGTTTCACATATTGCAAAAATATCACCATCTTTAACGACTGTTCATATGGAAGATATAAATAAAGCTGGTGGAGTAAGTGCCGTTATGCATGAAATGAGTAAAAGAGGAGATGATATTCTTTTAGATAATCTTACAGTTACAGGTGAAACTTTAAAAGAGAGAATAAAAGATTCAAAAATTCTTGATACTACTATTATTCACACTATAGATAACCCTTACTCTGAAGTTGGTGGATTAGCTATTCTTTATGGAAATTTAGCACAGCAAGGAGCAGTTATAAAAACTGCTGGAATTACAGGAGCTAGAGCTATGAGTGGAAAAGCTGTTTGTTTTGATGGGCAAGCTGAAGCTATAAAAGGAATAGTTGGAGGAAAAGTAAAAGCTGGTGATGTTGTAGTAATTAGATATGAAGGTCCAAAAGGTGGTCCTGGAATGCAAGAGATGCTTGCACCTACAAGTTTAATTATGGGAATGGGACTTGGTGATAAAGTTGCACTTATTACAGATGGAAGATTTAGTGGAGCAACAAGAGGTGCTAGTATTGGACACGTTAGCCCAGAAGCAGCTGAAGGCGGAATGATTGGTTTATTACAAGATGGAGATATTATAAATATTGATGTTGATAAATATATTTTAAGCGTTGATTTAAGTGATGATGAAATAGCACGTAGAAAAGCAAATTTCAAACCAATAAAAAAACCTATAAAATCATCTTGGCTTGGTCAATATAGAGCTTTAGTTACAAATGCAAGTAGTGGAGCGTTATTAAAAACAGATTTATAATTTTTTTGCTTGTTAAATTTACTCTTGATTAACCTATCATTGTAAAATAGTTTACATTGATAGGTTAAATTTCTAAATATAAATTTTAATGATTAAGGATTTAAAAGTGAACAAAAAACTTTTCTTTACAACTATACTATTGGCTAGCTCTTTGCTTGCAAAAAATATTGAATTTGAAGAGATGGAAAAAAATCCTCAAAGAGTTAATCCAAATCAGCCAAATCAAATTTTATCTTTTGGTAATAGTATAAAATCTTCTGTTAGTTCTATTGTAAACATTTCTGCAAAAAGAAGTGTAAATCCGAATGTTGATACTTTACCTTTACAGATGTTTGATGACCCATTTTTCAAGAAATTTTTTGGTGAAGAGTTTTCAAATCAATTTAAACAAAATAGAGTTCAAAGATCTTTGGGATCTGGAGTTATAGTAACAAAAGATGGATATATTGTAACAAATAATCATGTTATTGAAAATGCTGAAGAGATAAATGTAACTATAGGTGATGATCCAACTGAATATAGTGCTAAACTAATTGGAAAAGATAGTGATAGTGATCTTGCTGTTGTAAAAATTGATATAAATAAGCCTTTAGTACCTATTAAATTAGGTGATTCTAGTTCTTTATTGGTTGGTGATGTTACTTTTGCTATTGGAAACCCTTTTGGAGTTGGAAATACTGTAACTATGGGAATTATCTCTGCACTAAATAAAAATAGAGTAGGAATCAATAGATATGAAAATTATATTCAAACAGATGCTTCAATAAATCCTGGAAATAGTGGTGGAGCTTTGGTTGATAGTAGAGGTGCACTAATTGGAATAAATACGGCAATTTTATCAAAAAGTGGTGGAAATGATGGTATTGGATTTGCAATTCCTGTTGAAATGGTAAAAGATGTTGTTGGTAAACTTGTAAGTGATGGAAAAGTTATAAGAGGGTATCTGGGTGTTGTAATTGTTGATTTAGACAAAGATAGCCAACAAGTTTATAAAAGAAAAGAGGGAGCTATAATTTTAGATATTTCAAATGATACTCCAGCAGCAAAATATGGTTTAAAACGAGGAGATTTAGTTTATTCAATAAATGGTAAAGAGACTAAAGATAGAAATAGCTTACAAAACGCAATTGCATCTTTTAAACCAAATGAAAAGGTTACGCTTCAAATTGAAAGAGATAAAAAAGATATAGTTGTCGAGATAGTTTTGGCTGATAGATCAATAATTTCAGGAGTTCAACCAGATAGTGACCATACAATTTTAAATGGATTAAAAATAAGTCCAATAAATGCTGAGATGATAAAAAAATATAGATTACCACTTGAGAGCATGGGAATTTTAATTACAGATGTAGAACCAAAATCAAAAGCTGAAAGATCTGGGTTTTTAGCAGGTGATATTATTATTCAAATAGAAGATGTTGAAATTAAAAATTATTCAAATATAGAAACAGCATTAAAAAGATATAATAATCAACATAAACGAGTTTACATAAATAGATATGGGCAAACGCTTATGTTTGTAATTCAATAAAAAGGATAAATTATTATTAAAATACTTATGATTGAAGATGATTTAGAGCTAGCTCAAATCATTACGGATTATTTAAAATCATTTGATATAGAAGTAACTACAACTGATAGTCCATATAATGGACTATCTATGTTGAATTTAAGCAAAGAGTATCAGCTTTTGATTTTAGATTTGACTTTACCTGAAATTGATGGTTTGGAGCTTATTCCAAAAATACGAGAAAAATCTCAAATCCCAATAATAATAAGTTCCGCAAGAGATGATATTTTAGATAAAGTTATGGGTCTTGAAAGAGGTGCTGATGATTATCTACCAAAACCATATAATCCAAGAGAGTTACAAGCTAGAATCAAAACAATTTTAAAAAGAGTTGATAATAAACTTGATGATAAAAAATCACAACAAGATAAAGTTTTTGAGCTAAAAGAGAGTGATATGCAAATTCTTTTTAAAGGTGAATCTTTGGTATTGACACTGGCTGAATATGATATTTTAAAACTTCTTATTCAAAGAAATCATGGTGTTGTTTCAAGAGAAGATTTTATTTATACAAGTGACAATATAGAAGATGAATCATCTTTAAAAAATATAGATGTCATCATCTCAAGAATAAGAACAAAGTTAGCAAATATAGATAACTCTAAACAATATATAAAATCAGTAAGAGGTATTGGTTATCAGTTAATATGATAAGAAATATCTCTATATCAACTTTTGTAAATATAATTTTTACATTAGCTTTTGTATCCATTTTTTTAACCTTTGCTATGTTTATTAGATATGACAAAGAGAGACATGATTTAAGTTTACAAAATAGATATGAGATGATTGCTGAAAATTTTTTAATACTTTTTCAAGACCATCCAAATGCTCAAAGATTAAATGAACTTTATAAAAAATTCAATGTAAAACCAATAGAAGACAGAGATAGAAAACTAGAGATTATAAACAATGCTCAAGAGTTAAAAATTACACAAAATTATCTTGGAACCTATAGAGTTTATAGGTTTGATGATATGTATTACATATATGTGCAACGATATGGCTACAATATTATTTTAAAAGATACAAAACATCATAACTACAATTTTGCATTTATAATTGCTGGATTTGTTCTTTCTTTGATTATATTTATATTTTTATATGAAATTTTAAATAAAAAATTGCGACCGCTGAAACTTTTAAATAGACAAATTATTGAATTTTCGAATGGAAATAAAGATATAAAATTGGAATATAAAAGTAATGATGAGGTAGGCACAATTGCTAAAAATTTTAATGAAGCTATAAATATTATAAATAATCAATCAAAATCAAAAGATTTGTTTATGAGAAATATGATGCATGAACTTAAAACTCCTATTACAAAAGCTATGTTTATTGCTGAAACTTTAGAAGATGATAAAACAAGAGAAAATCTTCAAAGAGCATTTAGAAGAATGGATGATATTATAAAAGAACTAGCAACTGTTGAAAAACTTACTTCAAAAAACACTATGATTTATAAAGAGAAGATAAATTTTTTATCAATTTTTAAAAAAACAACAGATTTAATGCTTATAAATCCAGATAATATTGAGCAAAAAATAGAGGATTTTTGGTTTGAAGCTGATATATATATGATATCAATTGCTTTAAAAAATCTCATAGACAATGCAATAAAATTTTCAACAAATAAAAAAGCAATTATAGAAGCAAATAAGAGTTTTATAAAAGTAATATCACAAGGTGAGCCTTTGAAAAATGAACTCTCTTTTTATACAGATGCTTTTTATCAAGAGGATAAAAGAAGTAGCGGTTTTGGACTAGGACTTTATATTGTTAAAGCTATTGTAAATCTACATAAATTTTCTTTGGATTATGAGTATGTTGATGGTAAAAATTGTTTTATTATAAAGCTATTAAATAATAGTTAATTTAAAAATTTTAATTTTTATCTACTCTTACATCTTTCATTATTTCTAGCCAATCTTTATTGAAATTTTTTTTGATAAACTTTTCTTTATGAGGAATTATACAGTTAGAGCAATCATGATGTATAGAGTTTTCAGATACAAATTTTGAACCACTTTTTGAATCGATACTGCAATAAGAGTACAATATTTTATCATCTACATCTTTTAAACCTTTATCATTGAACCTAAAATATGAACAAGCACATAAATAGCAGTTTAAATCTTCCATCTCATGGCATTTTTTATTTAAGTTATATAAAGGACAAAAATCTGGCTCGTTTTTTTTCATATTATCATATTTAAAATATTCAATTATCTCATCTATTGATTTGTCTTCAAGTTTGTTCATAATAGTTTTGTGTAATTTTGCTTGGTTTAAAAACCACTCTTCATATGTCATAAATACTCTTTTTTATTAAATACTTTATTATATTAAAATCTATTTAAGAGTAAAATTTTAATTCCTAAAGGAGTTTAAAATGTTTAGATTTTTATATATTATTTTGCTATCTTTGTTTTTTACATCATGTTCGGTTAAATCAAATTTAATTCAAGATGAGTTTACAAATATAAAAAAACAAAATACCTATGATAGATGTGCTAATTTTTCATATATTAGTTTAAGTGATGATATAAAATATGGAAAAATATTTACAGAGTATATAAGTCTTGATAGCTCTTGTAAGTGGAATGGAATGGCAAGAGGTTATTTTGTATCTTTATTTATGGATACAATTAAGGCAAAATCATATAAAGTGGTTGAGAAGAAAGAGTTTGAGAATATTGAAATATCTACTTATTTGGTAGATGAGTTATATTATGTAAATATAATTAATAAATATAAGGTTTTTGAAGATAAGTTAATGATAGATTATAGTGGAGTTTACTCTACAGATTTGATAAGAAATTATGATAAATCTTACGAAAATTTATATTTAAATAGACCTAGATTAGATACAGATTATTTTAATAGTTTGGTTAGATTCAATTTCTTTTATTCATATTTTTCAAAAGATAGTTCAGATTTCGGGAGGTAAAAATGCAAAGTAGAGGTTCATCATTTATTTTAGGAATATTCCTTTTTTTTGGTTTAATTGGTTTAGGGTTTTTTATAGCAAATGGAATTGTAAAATTTAAAGAGTTGGATAGAACAGTTACAGTAAAAGGTTTATCAGAAAAAGAAGTTTTAGCAAATGTTGTAATAATGCCAATAAAAATGACACAAACAAGTAATGATTTAGAGGCTTTGATACAAAAAATTGATTATGATACAAACCAAGTTATAAAATTCTTGAAAGAAAATGGCTTAAAAGATGAAGATATAACTTTAGGTGCAGTTTCAATAGTTGATAAGATGGCAAATGAGTTTTCAAATCAAGATTTTGCTATGAGATATTTGGCTTCAAAGGTTATAAATATTTATAGTACAGAAGTTGAAAAAATTAGAGCTTTAAATAGTAAATTATCAGAACTTTCGCAAAGAGGTGTTCTTTTTAAAACAGATGATTATGATAGTAAAATAGAGTATATTTACACAAAATTAAATGAAATAAAACCTAGTATGATTGAAGAAGCAACTTCAAATGCAAGAGCAGTTGCACAAAAGTTTGCACAAGATTCTAATAGTAAATTAGGAAAAATTAAAAAGGCTAGTCAAGGTCAGTTTGAAGTTGCAAGTCGTGATAAAAATAGTGATCACATAAAAAATATTAGAATAGTTTCTACTATTGAGTACTATTTAGCAGATTAAAATAGTTTTTAAGAGGATTAAAATCCTCTTAAAGTAATTCCTAAAATAACAGCAACAATTCCCAAAAATATATTTATTGGAATAAGATATTTTGCCAATGGATTTAGCTGATTTTTAGCACTTAAAAAATCCCCACCATTAAAAGCTTTTTGAGCTTTGCCTCTTTTTATATAAATAATTATAAAAATAAGAGTCATAATAAACCAAATAATCTCTTTGGCAATTACAAATTTGTATAGCTCGGTATCTTTAAAATCTAAAGCTAAAATCAAAATAATAGCAGTAATTAAAAGCATAATAATAGAAGGAATAACCATAGAAAAAAATCTTTTTAGATTTTCTAGAGTTCTTCCTAATTTTATCTTTGGGTCTTCTATATTTTGCATAGAGTAATGAACTGCAAATCTAATTACAATCATTCCACCTATCCAAACTATAGCAGAGATTACATGAAGAAAAATAATTAAAGTTGAAAAATTATTAAATAATTCACTCAATTTTTAATCCTTATAAATTCTCTTTTGCATAAGTTAAAGCAGCAATTTTTGCCTCTTCAATTTTTGTTATATCTTTTCCACCAGCAGTAGCAAAATCAGGTCTTCCACCACCACCTCCACCAACGATTGGAGCGATATTTTTAATCCAATCACCAGCTTTAATATTTGTATTTTTACTTCCAGCAACGATTAAAACTTTGTCATCTTTTGCTTGTAAAAGTAAAATTGCTAATTTTTCGTTTGCATTTTTCATATCATCAACAATTTTCTTTAAATCACCATTTTCAATAACACAAACTACAACTTTTGTATCACCAATAATTTCTTCATTTATTGGAGCTTGAGTTTGATTTTGTGAATTTTGTATTTGATTTTTAAGCTCTTTTATCTCAGATTTGAGTTTTTTAACACCAGCAATTAAATCATTTGATTTAATCTCAGCTTGAAGTTCATTTAGTTTGTTTATCTGCTCTTTTGTATATTTAAATGCACTTGCTCCTACAACAGCCTCTATTCTTCTTATTCCTGCACTTACTCCAGACTCTTTTATGATATAAAAACTTCCAATATCTGCTGTATTTTTTACGTGAGTTCCTCCACAAAATTCAACAGAAACATCTTCACCAAAGCTAACTACTCTTACAACTTCACCATATTTTTCACCAAACATAGCAATTGCACCTTTTTTCTTTGCAATCTCTAAAGGTAACTCTTCAACTTGACCTTTTAATGATCGTGCAATCATAGAGTTAACTAAATCTTCAACTTCATTTATCTGCTCACTTGTTAAGGCTTTTGGGTATGTAAAGTCAAATCTTAGTTTATTTGCATCGTTAAATGATCCAGCTTGAGAAACACTATCTCCTAAAACCATTTTTAAAGCAGCTTGAAGTAAGTGAGTAGCACTATGATGTTTTGCAACCTCGTGTCTATTAATAACAACAGCTTCAATGTTTTGATTTTTATTTAATTTTGTATCTTTTACATCTACCTTTGATAAGTTAAGATTATGAAATTTTGAAGTCTCAAGTACTACTGCATTTTTTCCTTCAAATTCGATTGCTCCAATATCTCCATTTTGTCCACCACTAGTTGCATAAAAAGGAGTTTTATCTAAAAGTACCCAACCAATTTGATTTTCCAAAGTTTCTACTTCTTTAAAATTTTCATCAAGTAAAGCTAAAATTTTTGAATTAAAAGTAGTATTTGTATATCCAACAAACTCGTTTAAACCATATTTTTCAAGTAGAGTTTTAAAATCACCTTCATTTGAACTATCTCCACTACCTTTCCAAGCAGCTTTTGCCATAGTTTTTTGATTTGTCATAAGCTCTTCAAATTTATCTAAATCTACTTTTAGACCTTTGTCTTTTAGCATATCTTCTGTTAAATCAAGAGGGAATCCATAAGTGTCATATAGTTTAAATGCAACTTCTCCACTAAAAATATCTTTAGTATTTACTAACTCATCATTAAATAGTGTAATTCCTGCAGAAATTGTTTTGAAAAATCTCTCTTCTTCAAGTGTTAATTGCTCTTTTATATAGTTTGCATTCTCTTTTAATTCAACATAGTGTCCGCCCATAATATCAACCAACGTATCAACAAGTTGTGCCATAAATGGTTTTCTAAGACCTATTAAATAACCATGTCTAATAGCTCGTCTGAGAATTCTTCTTAAAACATAAGGTCTGCCTTCATTTCCAAAAAGTATCCCTTGAGATAGCATAAATGAAGTTGCTCTTAAGTGGTCCGCAATAACTCTATATGAGCCAATATTCTCTTTAGTAGCTTTTTTGTTTGCAATTTTTTCTAAAGTTTCAATGATAGGTTTAAAGTTTGAAGAGTCAAAATTATTAAATACACCCTCTTTTATTGCAATAACTCGCTCTAAACCCATTCCAGTGTCAATAGATGGTTTTGGAAGAGGAATTAGTTCACCTTCTTTTGTTCTTTCATATTGCATGAATACAAGATTCCAAATCTCTAAAAATCTATCACCATCTCCACCCATTTTATCTTCAGGGCTAGAAAAATGCTCTTCCCCTTGGTCATAAAAAATTTCACTACAAGGACCACAAGCACCTGTATCTCCCATTGACCAGAAATTATCTTTATCGCCAAATCTTAAAATTCTTGAAGAATCAATATGTTTTGTCCATATTTCGAAAGCTTCATCATCGCTTTCATGTACTGTAACCCAAAGTTTTTCTTTAGGTAAAGCAATATTTTTAGTAATAAATTCCCAAGCATAAGCAATAGCTTCTTCTTTGAAATAATCACCAAAAGAGAAGTTCCCAAGCATTTCAAAAAGTGTATGATGACGTGCTGTATAACCTACATTTTCAAGGTCATTGTGTTTTCCACCAGCTCTAATACAAAGTTGACATGATGTTGCACGAGGGTTTTGTGGAACTGGAATACTACCTGTGAAAATATCTTTAAATTGAACCATCCCTGCATTTGTAAACATCAAAGTAGGGTCATCTGGTACCAAAGGCATAGAAGAGATTACTTCATGACCTTTGCTTTTAAAAAACTCTAAATACTCTTTTCTTATATCCATTATACTATTTTCCATCTATAAAAATTTTTTACATTTTATCAAAAATATTATTTACTCTTGATTAGTAATCTTAGTAAAAAATATTAACAATAAAACAAAATTTAAGGTTTTTATAGATAAAATCTTTGAACTTTAATTGTAGATATACAAGAAAAGGTTTATATATGGTTTAAAAAATTAATAATAAGGATAAAAAAATGGGTAAATATATTGAATTAACATCAGCAAATTTTGATGCAACTACAAAAGAAGGTGTATCTTTAGTAGATTTTTGGGCTCCTTGGTGTGGTCCTTGTAGAATGATTGCTCCAGTTATTGATGAGTTAGCAGGAGATTTCGAAGGAAAAGCAAATATTTGTAAAGTAAATACAGATGAAGAGCAAGATTTAGCAGTAAAATATGGAATTAGATCAATTCCTACAATTATTTTTATGAAAAATGGAGAAGTTGTTGATCAGCTAATTGGTGCTACATCAAAACAAGCATTAACAGATAAAATAAACTCTTTATTATAATTTGAATTAAAATTTTAAAGGGGTTAAAGGAAGGTGTTTTGCATCTTCCTTTTTTTAATTTTAAACAATTTAAGATAGATATAAAATATTAAATGATAAAATTTTTCCTTAGTTTTGTTTGCACTTTTATTTTAGCTTACAAAATTTTTTAGTACCATTCTCTTTTAAGATGGGTTATGGTTAGATAATATAATTATAAATAAGGATTTAAAATGTTAGATTTAGCAATTATTGGAGGAGGACCAGCTGGTCTTACAGCAGGTTTATATGCTACTAGAGGTGGTTTGGCAAATGTTGTAATGTTTGAAATGGGAATGCCAGGTGGTCAAATTACAGGTTCAAGTGAGATAGAAAATTACCCAGGACAAGGGGCTGTTATGACAGGTATGGATTTAATGGCATCTTGGCCAGAACAGTGTCAAAAATTTGGATTAAAACATGAAATGGCACAAGTTGAAACTATTACAAAAAATGGTGATACATTTAAAATTTTAACAAATGACAATAGAGAGTTTGAAGCAAAAGCTGTTTTAATGGCAACAGGTTCAGTTCCAAGACGTGCTGGATTTAAAGGAGAAGATGAATTTTTTGGAAGAGGAGTTTCTACTTGTGCAACTTGTGATGGATTTTTCTATAGAGGAAAAGAAGTTGCAGTTATTGGTGGTGGAGATTCAGCTTTAGAAGAGGCATACTATTTATCAAAAATGTGTAAGAAAGTATATTTAGTACACAGACGTGATACATATAGAGCAGCTCCTAGTACAATAGCTCATATAAAAAATGCTGAAAATATTGAAGAAGTTACAAATGTTTTAGTTGAAGAAGTTTATGGTGATAACAGTGGAGTTTTAGGTCTTAAAGTAAAATGTAATAAAACAGGTGAAATAAGAGATTTACCAACTCCTGGAGTTTTTGTTTTTGTTGGAAGAAATGTATTAAATGCTCCACTAAAACAAGCTGATGGTTCATTTTTATGTGATGTGATAGAAAGTGGAGAAGTTGTTGTTGATTTAAAAATGAGAACAACTACGAAAGGTCTTTGGGCAGCTGGTGATATTAGAATTGATGCAGCTAAACAAGTTGTTTGTGCAGCAGCAGATGGTGCAACAGCAGCAGTTGATATAATTGAATATTTAGGATAAATAGATGATTAAAATAGGTATTTTGGGTAGTTCTGGAAGAGTTGGAAGTCTACTAATAGATGATTTAAAAAATGATAAAGAAGCAAAATTAGCTTGCGTTCATGTTTTTGATAAAATTGAAAAAATTTTACCAGAAGATACAGTTGTAACAAATGATATAAATATTTTATTTGAGCAAAGCGATGTAATTATTGATTTCTCAAGTCCAGTTGCAACGGAAGAGCTTTTAACTGCTGTTATTGAAGGTGGAAAAAGAAAAGCATTAGTAATTGCAACTACTGGATTAAGTAAACACCAGCAAAACTTACTTCTGGAAGCTAGCAAACTTGTACCTATTTTATATGCTACAAATATGAGTTTAGGAGTTGCAGTTTTAAATAAACTTGTAGCTCTTGCTTCTAAAACATTAAGAGATTTTGATATTGAAATTGTTGAACAACATCATAAACATAAGGTAGATGCTCCATCAGGAACTGCACTAACACTTGCTGAACATGCAGCAAGTGCAAGAGATTTGGATTTAGATGATGTTAGAATTTCTGGTCGAGATGGTCAAATTGGAGCTAGAACTAAGGATGAAATTGCAGTTATGGCTTTAAGAGGTGGAGATATAGTTGGAAGGCATACAGTTGGTTTATATAATGATGGAGAATTTTTAGAGTTAAATCATACAGCAACTGCTAGAAATACTTTTTCAAAAGGTGCGTTAAAAGTTGCAAAATGGCTTGTAAAAAAAGATGCAAATCTTTACTCAATCAATGATGCTTTAGGTCTATAATAAGGAAATCAACAATGTGTGCAATAGTAGGAATTTATGGAAATGATAATGCTGCAAGATTAGCTTCAATAGCTCTTTTTGCAATGCAACATAGAGGTCAAGAGGCAACTGGAATTTCATCATCTTGTGATGGTAAAATATATACAAAAAAAGATAGAGGTTTGGTTTCTGAAGTATTTAATGAAGAAGCATTAACTTACTTAAAAGGAAATATGGCAATTGGTCATAATCGTTATGCAACAGCTGGAAGTGATTCTGTTTTAGATGCTCAACCTGTTTATGCAAAATATAAATTAGGTCAAATATCAATCGTTCATAATGGTAATCTTATAAATAAAGATGAAGTAAGAAATGATTTGATAGATAAAGGTGCTATTTTTCAAACAGGAATGGATACGGAAAATCTTATTCATCTAATAGCAAAAAATACAAAAGATCATCTAAAAGATAGAATTATAGAGGCATTAAATAGAACTGTTGGTGCATATTGTTTTATAGTTCAAAGTAGAAGCAAACAGTTTGTAATAAGAGATAGATATGGAATTAGACCTCTGTCTTTAGGAAAATTAAAAAGTGGTGGATATATAGTTGCTAGTGAAACTTGTGCTTTTGATTTAGTTGGAGCCGAATTTATTAGAGATGTAAGACCTGGTGAGATGTTAATATTTAGTGAAGAAGATGATATTGAATCAGTTCAACTTTTTGAACCAGAATTTAGACCATGTGCATTTGAGTATGTATATTTTGCTAGACCAGATTCTGTAATTGATGGTAAAAATGTCTATACAACAAGAGAAAACATGGGTAAAGCTCTAGCTATTAATGATGCAAATAGCAAGATAAAATATGATATGGTTGTTCCTGTTCCAGATAGTGGAGTTCCTGCGGCTCTTGGTTATGCAGCTCAAAGTGGAATTCCTTTTAAATATGGAATTATTAGAAACCACTATATTGGAAGAACATTTATAGAACCAACTCAAGAGATGAGAAACTTAAAAGTTAAAATGAAACTAAGTCCTATGAGTTCAATTATTGCTGGAAAATCTTTACTTGTAATTGATGATTCAATTGTAAGAGGAACAACTTCGAAAAGAATAGTTAAAATGTTAAAAGAAGCAGGTGCAAAAGAGGTTCATTTTAGAGTTGCAAGTCCAGAGATAAAATTTCCTTGTTTTTATGGAATAGATACTCCTACAAAAGAGGAGTTAATATCAACTCAAATGACAAAAGATGAAGTTTGCAAATATATTGAAGCTGACAGTTTAGAGTATCTTTCAATAGATGATTTAGTAAATGCAATTGGAAATGATAGACACTATGCACTTGAAAGTTTTGATGGAGACTATTTCGTAAAAGCATAATGAGTAAAAATTTAAAAGAGGTATTGACTATTGGTCGATACTTCAAAAACAAATTTGGTGAAAAAGTATATAAAATCCCAATATCTATATCAGGTTTTACATGTCCAAATATAGATGGAACAAAAGCAAAAGGAGGCTGCTCTTTTTGTGAAAATGACTCTTTTAGCCCAAATCTACAAGAGAAAAAAACTAAATTTAAATTGAATCCAAATATTGAGCATAATCCATTTTTAGAAAACCAATTAAAACAACTTGAGATGCAGTTTATTGCAACAAAAAAAAGGTTAGAAAATAAATTTAAAGCAAAAAAATTTATAGTATATTTTCAATCTTTTACAAATACTTATGCAACTTTATCAACATTAAAATCTTTATATGAAAAAGCTCTTAGTTTTGATGATGTTATAGGACTTAGTATTGGTACAAGAACAGATTGTGTGACAGATGAAATTCTTGATTTTTTATATGAAAAATCTAAGCAAAAAGAGATTTGGATAGAGTATGGAATTCAAAGTTTTTTTCAAACAACATTAGATAAAATAAATCGTGCAGATGATGTTGAAAATATGAGATATTGGATAAGAAGAACGAAAGAAAAAGGCTTAAACGTTTGTGGACACTTGATTTATGGTTTACCAGATGAGAACCAAGAAATGATGTTAGAAACATTTAAACAAACTATTGATTTGAAAGTTGATAGTATTAAATTTCACCCACTTTATGTTGTAAAAAATACACTTCTTACAAATGAGTTTAAAAAAGGAAGATTTACTCCAATAAGTGAAGAGTTATATATAGATACGGTTGTAAAATCTATTGTTAATTTACCACAAAATGTATCGGTTCAAAGAGTAACAGCAGGAATAGACGATGATACACTTTTATCACCTTTATGGTGTAAAAATAAACACCAACAGATGAGAAATATAAGAGTTGCGCTAGAAGAGAAAGGGTTTATTTATTAATATATTATTTTATTTTTAATAAATAATCCACAACATTTTCTATAAAAGCGTCATGTTTTCTATCTTTTCTATATGCAATATATAGTTTTCTTAGCATTTTTTGATTGCCAATTCTTGATTCATATAAAGCACCTGACTTAAGTAGTGATTCAATAGCATTTCTTGAAACAATAGATACAGCAGGAGTTGCATTTTTATCAGAGTGTAAAACAGTTTGAACAATAGTTGTAGCACTTGTAACTTCACTTGTAACTTCAAATGTATCGCAGTCAGGATAGTTTGCTTTTTCAAGACACTCTTTAAAAATTGACCCTGTATTTGACTCAGGATTTCTACAAATCCATTTGTAAGATAATAAATCTTCAGGTTTTGCACGTGCTGGAAGCTTTTGGTTTGAGAATATTACTATTTCATCTTCCATCCACTCTCTATAAATAATCTCATCGTTTGCAATATAGTTTTCAACAAGTGCAATATCTATTTTTTTATCTAGTAAATCTTCTATTGCTTCATGTGAAACAGATACATTTATTGATACATCATTATGAATATTCTCTTTAAGATTATTCAAAAACCTAGGAAGAATATAATTTCCTATTATAAAACTAGCACCAAAAACAAAAGTTGTATTTTTATTCATTATTTTTAAAAGTTCTTTTTCGGCACTATTAACGCACTTTTCAATTTTTAAAGCAATTCCATGAAGAATTTGACCCTCTTTTGTTAGTTTAATACCATTTTTTTTTCTATCAACAATTTGAACATCTAGATAATCCTCTATAAACTTCATTTGTTGAGTAACAGCTGGTTGAGAAATACCTAGTTTAGCGGATGCTTTTGAAAAAGACTTCTCTCTTACAACAGTTAAAAAAGTCTCTAATTTAGCAAAATCATTGAGCATTAAATTCTCCAAAAATAAATTAACAAAATGATAACATTTATTTATATATAGAATAATTAAGAGATATAATATTTTTATAAATTTTATGGTATAATCTAAACTATTGGAGAAAAAATGTCTGAAAATTTATTAATATCACTAAACAATTCACAAAAAAGTGCCGCACAACATATCGATGGTCCTTTGTTGATTTTAGCAGGTGCTGGAAGTGGAAAAACAAAAACAATTACAACTAGACTGGCCTATTTAATATCGATTGGAATAGATCCAAAAACTATTTTAACGCTTACTTTTACAAATAAAGCTGCAAATGAGATGCGAGACAGAGCTTTTTCTCTTTTAGACACAAATAGTTTAAATACACCTCCACTTTTATGTACATTTCACAAATTTGGACTTCTTTTTTTAAAATTTTATATAAGTGAATTAAATAGAAAGAATAATTTTATAATAATTGATAGTGATGACAAAAGAAGAGTTTTAAAATCAATAAATAAAGAGATACCAACAGCACTTTTAGTAAGTGAAGTTTCAAAATATAAAAACTCTATTATGACTCCAATTGAAGTAAAATCCCAAGCTCAAGGGAAACTTTATACTGAAATTGCAGATATTTACGAAAAATATGAAGAGCATTTGTTAAAAAATAATCTTGTAGATTTTGATGATTTACTTCTTTTGCCTTATAAAATTTTAAAGAATAATCAAAAATTAGCAGAATCTACAAGTCAAAAGTATCAATATATTATGGTAGATGAGTATCAAGATACAAATGAGCTTCAATATAGACTTTTAAGGCTTCTTTGCTCAAACCATGATAATCTTTGTGTTGTTGGAGATGATGATCAAAGTATTTATGGATGGCGAGGGGCAACAATTAAAAATATTTTGAATTTTAATGAACATTTTAAAAGAGCAACTATTGTTAAACTTGAAGAAAATTATAGATCAACTGATACTATTTTACACCATGCAAATGCTTTAATTGAGCACAATAGAGATAGATTAGGTAAAAAACTTGTAGGTACAAAAGATAAAGGTAGTTCAATAAAAGTTTATGAATCTCACGATGAAAATGAAGAGACAAGAAAAATAGTAGATGATATAAAAAAATTGTTACAATCAGATGAAAAAGCTAAAGATATTGCAATTTTATTTAGAGTAAATGCTCTTAGTCGTTCTTTAGAAGAGGGATTTAATAAAGCAGGGCTTAATTATAAACTTGTTGGTGGAATGAAATTTTATGAAAGAACAGAGATAAAAGATTTAATAGCATATTTTAGAATTTTAACAAACTTAAGTGATAATTTTTCTATAAAAAGAGTTATAAATAAACCAAAAAGAGGAATAGGGGCAACTACTATTGATAAACTTGAAGAGAAAGCAAATGAGTTAAATAGTTCTATTTTTGATATGATCCAAAATTTAAATGCTGATGAATTAAGTGCAATTGTTGGTAAGAAAAATGCAAGAACTATAAAAGTTTTTGAAGCATCAATTTTGGATTTAAGAGAGCTTATGAATCAGTCAAAAATGAGACTTTTAGATAGTTTTGAAGAGACTTTTGATTATAGAGCTTCTTATGATAATCTTCCAGATGGTTTTGAAAGACAAGCAAATATAGATGAATTTTATGGATATATAAGAGATTTTTTCTTACAAAATCCACACTTAGATTTAAAAGATTTTTTAAATGAAATAGCATTAGAAAATCAAAATGATGAATATAGTAACGATGCTATTTCTATGATGAGTATTCACTCTTCAAAAGGTTTAGAGTTTAAACATCTGTTTATTATTGGACTTGAAGAGGGATTTTTTCCAATTATTGGAGATGGCACAGATTTGGAAGAAGAGAGACGATTAGGATATGTTGCATTTACAAGAGCTATGGATAATTTAACTCTATCTTTTGTACATTCAAGATTTTATAAAGGTAAAAGAACTCAATTAAATAAAAGTAGATTTTTGGTTGAAAGTGGTTTAGTAAAAGGGAGTTTAGTTATAGAAAAAACTTCTGGATTTAAAAAAGGTGATATGGTAAGCCATAAAATTTTTGGACAAGGAAGAGTTGAAAAAGCTGTAAATGCTGGAAAAGATTATAAGCTTACTATAAATTTTGGTGGACAAAAAAGAGATATTTTGTCATCTTTTGTAGAGAAAAACTAAAGGTAAAATTTGCAAAAAAGAGTTTATGAAAAAGGTGAAATAAATAAGCTTTTTGTTGTAAATAAACCAATGTTTATTAGTTCAAATTTTTATTTAAATAGATTTAAAAGAGCTTATAAAAATAAAAAAGCTGGATTTAGTGGAACTCTTGATCCTTTTGCAAAAGGTTGTTTGATCGTTGCATTTGGACAATACGCAAAGCTTTTTAAATATTTAGAAAAAACTCCAAAAGTTTATAAAGCTGTTATTTGGCTTGGAGTTACTTCTGAATCTTTAGACATTGAGAGAATTCAAGATATAGTAATTAAAGAAAAACTAGAAGCTGATTTTATAAAAAAAGAGATTGAAAAATTAAAAGGCGAAATAGAGTATATACCTCCAAAATTTTCAGCTAAAAGAGTAAATGGGCAAAAAGCTTATGAAATTGCAAGAGAAGGATTAGAATTTGAGCTAAAAAGCTCAATTATGAATGTATTTGATATAAAATTTATTAGATACAATCATCCCTTTATAAGTTTTGAAGTAAAAGTTAGTGAAGGTTCATACATTCGTTCTTTAGCACAAATATTTTTAAAAAATATAGCTTGCGTTGGAACTTTGAGTTATCTTGAAAGAGTTAGTGAAGGAAAATTTTATTTTGAAAATCACAAAGAGTTAAATCCACTTGATTTTATAGATTTACCAAAAAATAACTATACTGGAACAAAAGAGTGGTTGGAAGTTGGTAAAAGAATTTCAAAAGATTACTTGAGTATAAAAGAGAATGGAAAATATATCATAGAGCTTGATACCTTTTTTTCTATTATAGAAATAATAGATGGTGAAGTTAAATATTTATTAAATAAAGTTTCAAAAATAGAGGCAAAAAATGACTAAAAAATCATATGCAAAGGTAAATATTTTTTTAAAAATTGTTGGAATAAGAGAAAATTACCACCTAATAGCTTCAAGATTTGTAAGAGTAAAAAATCTTTTTGATACTATTAGTTTTATAAAAAAAGATGTTGATAATTTTTCAATAGAGGGAAATTTCTCATGTGTTTTAGAAAAAAATACAGTTTATAAAGCTTATAAAGAACTTGAAAAATTTGATGAAGTAAAAGAGTTTTTTAAAAAAAATATTGTAAAAATAGATAAAAATATTCCAGAATTTGCAGGACTTGGTGGTGGAAGTTCAAATTGTGCTACTTTTTTAAATATGGTAAATCAAGCTTGCAATTTGAATTTAAATAAAGAAGAATTAGCAAAAATTGGCTCAAATATTGGAGCAGATGTACCATTTTTTGTATATGAATTTGATAGTGCAAATGTTAGTGGAATTGGTGAAATTGTTGAAGAGTTTAAAGAAGAGTTAATTAATATTGAAGTTATTACACCAAAAATTGCTTGTGATACAGGAAAAATATATAAAAACTTTAGAGAAAAATTTTATAAAGAAGAAAATATCCAAAAAGTCCAAGATGATGTTAAAGAGCTTTTTGCTACAAATTCAAAAGATATTTTAGAAAAATTTAGTATAAATGAAGCAAATGATTTATATTTTCCAGCTTTGGATTTAAATAGCGATTTAAAGAAATTTGAAAAAGATAATTGGTTTTTTAGTGGAAGTGGAAGCTCATTTTTCAAAATTTTATAAGGAAATTATGTGGCAAAAAAAGAGATAAAAAAGAATTTAGTATTTAAAAATAAAAAAGCATTTCATGATTTTACAATTTTAGATAGCCTTGAAGCTGGAATTATGCTTGAAGGAAGTGAAGTAAAAGCTATACGTGAAGGAAGAGTAAACTTAAAAGATAGTTTTGTACGAATAATTAAAGGGGAAGTTTTTCTTTTAAATGCACATATATCACATTTAAGTACAACTCATAGTACATACAGACCAGATGAAAGAAGATCAAGAAAACTGCTTTTACATTCAAAACAAATAGCAAAAATGTACTCAAAAGTAACAAAAGATGGAATAACTCTTGTTTGTACAAAATTATATTTCAATGACAAAAATATGGTAAAAGTTGAAGTTGCAACTGCCCAAGGGAGAAAGCTTCATGACAAAAGAGAAGTTTTAAAAGAAAAAACTCTAAAAAGAGAGAGTGAACAAGCTGTAAAATCTTATAAATAAGATAATTTTTATCTTGATTTTTTTTGTTAAAAATCTTTATAAATAGAGCTAATTTGTTAATTAATTGTTAATTTTTTTGTTTAGTTTAAGTTTTTCTTCGATACTATTTTGGCTAATGAGTGACATTTTGTGACTTGTATATAAATTTTGTAGGAGGAAATTGATGCAAAACAGTGCACAAATTGAGTATGACTACTCTGTTGCTAAGTGTTTTACATTTACAACAATCTTGTTTGGTATCATTGGTATGACAATTGGTGTTGTACTTGCTTTTCAATTAGCTTTTCCAGAGCTAAATTACTTAGCAGGAGAGTATGGAACTTTCAGTAGATTAAGACCATTGCACACAAATGGTGTTGCTTTTGGATTTACACTAAGTGGAGTTTTTGCTGGTTGGTATTATATATCTCAAAGGGTTTTAAAAGTTTCATTAAAAGAGTCACCTTTTTTAATGGTAGTTGCAAAACTTCATTTCTGGGTATATTTTATAACTATTCTATTAGCTGTAGTTACTCTATTTATGGGTATTACAACTTCAAAAGAGTATGCAGAACTTGAGTGGCCACTAGATATACTAGTTGTTGTTTTCTGGGTTTTATGGGGTATTTCAGTATTTGGTATTATTGGAATTAGAAGAGAAAGAACATTATATATTTCAATTTGGTATTTTATTGCTACATTTATAGCTGTTGCAATGCTTTATTTATTTAATAATATGGAAGTTCCAACTGCGCTTGTAAGTGGATATGGTTCTTGGATACACTCTGTTTCTATGTATGCTGGTACAAATGATGCTATTATTCAATGGTGGTATGGACATAATGCTGTTGCATTCGTATTTACTACACCTATTATTGCATTGATTTACTACTTCTTACCAAAAGAATCAGGTCAAAATATCTATTCATATAAACTATCAATCTTAGCATTCTGGGGATTGTTATTTGTTTATTTATGGGCTGGTGGGCACCACTTAATTTATAGTACTGTTCCAGATTGGATGCAAACTATGGGTTCTGTTATGTCTGTTGTTTTAATTTTACCATCTTGGGGATCTGCAATTAATATGCTTTTAACTATGAAAGGTGAGTGGAATCAGTTACAATCTAACACTGTAATTAAATTTATGGTTTTAGCTTCAACATTCTATATGTTAACAACACTTGAAGGACCAATTCAATCTATTAAATCTGTTAATGCTATTGCACACTTTACAGACTGGATTCCAGGGCATGTTCATGATGCAGTTTTAGGATGGTTAGTATTTATGATTATGGCTGCATTATTCCATATGGTTCCTAGAATGTTCAAAAGAGAAATATATTCAAAATCATTGATGGAGACACAATTCTGGTTACAAACAGTTGGAATTATTTTATACTTTACATCTATGTGGATTGCAGGTATTACTCAAGGTATGATGTGGAGAGCTTATGATGAGTATGGTTCATTAGTTTACTCATTTATTGATACAGTTACAGTGTTACATCCATACTATACAATTAGAGCTGTTGGTGGTTTAATGTACTTAATCGGATTCTTTATGTTTGCTTATAACATCTACAAAACAGTTAGATGTGGTAGAGTACTTGATAAAGAACCAGCTAATGCAACTCCAGTAGCTGCTTAAGAAAGGGGAAAATATGTTTCATTGGTTAGAACAAAGACCGTTTTTCTTTGCGGTAATGGTATTTATATTCGTTTCATTCGCAGGTGTGATTGAAGCGATTCCAGATTTTGCAAAACAAGCAAGACCAACAGTTGGTACAAAACCTTATACATTGTTGGAATTAACAGGAAGACATGTTTATATTAAAGATTCTTGTAATGCATGTCATTCACAGTTAGTAAGACCATTTAAATCAGAGACTGATAGATATGGTATGTACTCTTTAAGTGGTGAGTATGCTTATGATAGACCATTTTTATGGGGATCAAAAAGAACTGGTCCAGACTTAATGAGAGTTGGAAATTACAGAACTACAGATTGGCATGAAAACCATATGAGAGATCCAAAAGCAGTTGTTCCAGGAAGTATTATGCCTGCATATGAGCACCATTTTACTAATATTGCTGACATAGAGACTGCATATGCGGAAGCTTATACTGTAAAAACAGTATTTAACACTCCATATGATCAAGAAGGTATGCCAAAACTGGGAACTTGGGAAGAGGCAAAAGCTGCTGCACTTTTAGAAGCAAAAGCTATTGCTGCTGATATGAAAGATGAGAAGGTTAAACAAGCTGTTGCAAATGGTGAAGTTCCTGAAATTGTTGCATTAATTGCATATTTAAATTCTTTAAAATAGAGGTTCATTATGGATTATGAAACACTGATGACATTTCAAGGTTATGCAAAGTTCTTTTTAATATTAATAGTATTTATATTATTTTACTCTTATGCTTTTTCATTGTATAGAAGACAAAAAAAAGGTGAAAGAGATTTTGAAAAGTATTCTAAGCTTGTACATGATGACTCAAGTGTTTCTGTTCCTCTTGAAGAAAGAAATACTAAAAAAGTTATAGGTAATAAGGAGAAATAAGATGAAATCTATGGTTATAGGTGGAATAATTCTTATCATCGCATTAATGGCAGGAACTTACTTTGTTGCAGGTGATGCTTTTAATACAGATGATTACATCAATGCATTAACATTTTTGGGAGCAGCTGCTATTATTACAATTAGTACGTTTGTTGTTTTAAAATATATTAATCAGATGAAGAATGATACAGCAAGTGGTGAACTAGCTGATGAAAATTGGGATGGAATTGGTGAGTATAAAAATGCAGTTCCGACAGGTTGGGCTATAGCATATATTGGTGTTATTATTTGGATGTTTTGGTATTTCACAGTTGGTTATCCAATTAATGGGTTCTCTCAAATTGGTCAATGGAATGAAGAGACAAATGAGTATAATGCAAAGTTTGAAAGCAAATGGCAAAATCCAAATGAGCAAACTCTAAACGCAATGGGACAGTCTATATTCTTAGTACAATGTGCACCTTGTCATGGAGTTGATGCAGAAGGAATTGCAGGAAAAGCTCAAGATTTAACAAAAAGAATTAGTAAAGAACAAGTTGAATATGTAATTAGAAATGGTGCAAATAATTTAACTGAAGCTTATCCAGGTGGAATGCCTCCAATGATGCTTAGCGAAGATGCTGATATTAAAGAAGTTTCTGCATATGTAGCAAATGGATTTAAAGGAGAGCAACCAGCTGCTTATGCAACTTGTGCAACTTGTCATGGTGATAATGGAGAAGGAATGCCAATGGTAGGTCCAAATATTAAATCTTATGATGATTCTATTGTAATAGCTGTTTTAAAACAAGGTAAAAAAGGTCTTTTAGGTCATATGCCAAGCTTTAACGAAAGATTAAATGAGACTCAAGAGAAAGCTTTAGCTTCATATATTAGAAGTTTAGGAGATAAGTAATGGCAAATAATACACAAATGAATGAAAATGAAAGAGGAATTTTTAAATTACACGGCATAACAGGAATGTTAATAGCTGTTGTTTTACTTTTAACAATTCTTGCAGTATTAGTTTTTAATGGTGTTTTAGTTCAGCAAAGAGAAGCTTCTAATGCTTATCAAATTAATCAAGACTTAAATGCTTTAAAAGCCAATAGTCCTGATAACTATAAACATTACCAATTAATTGGTAATGGTAAATAAGGAGTCAAGTATGGACAGATTAATTACTATTTTGCTTTTGGTTTCGGCTCTTATGACGATTTATTATGCATTTTTTGACCAAGCAAAAGTATTTGTTGGTTAAATGAAAAATTTTAATTCTTTAAAAGTAGGGGTGATTTTTTCACTTCTACTTTTTTTATATACAAACGGTTTTGCACAAAATTTTATATTAAAAGATGATTTAATAGATAATAGAGCAAAAGATAAGATTGTTGAGATTGGTAATGAAGTTAAGACTAAAACAGGTGTAAATGTTTATGTTTATTCAACTTCTAGTTTTAATTTAGATAAAGATATATCTACAAAAGATAAAATAGACTATATAAAAAATTATGAATTAGATATTTTAAAAAATCTTGAAACCCCTTATGTGATAATAACAATTTCACTTGAAGATACTCATGTGAATTTATACTACAGTGACACTTTAGAAAAAATAATAGATAAAAATGAAATTCTTGATGATTATGTTGTGCCTTTGTTGGCATCAAAAGATAAAAATACAGTTGGTTCTAAAGTAAGTGCTTCTGTATTAAATGGTTATGCTGCAGTAGCTGATAAATTAGCAGATTCAAAAAATATTGAACTTGAGAGTAATATTGGTAATCAAGGAAGAGTTGCTAGTACGATCTGGAGAGTATTTATATATTTTGTATTATTGTCTGCTCTTTTAGCATATATTTATGCAATTTTACGAAAGAGAAAATAGTATGAAAAAAAGAAATTATTGGCCATTATATTTTATAGCAATTTTTGCTTTTACTGTTTATATGATTATTTGGACGATTTATAAAGCCACACAAGTTCCTGTTGTGGAAGATAGAAGTTTTATACAAAAGTACCAATATGTAGATGAAAATTATAACAATATAATGACATCAAATATAAATTTTTTGGAAAAATATAGTTTAGAGCTAGATTTAAATGGAAAAATTTTTCCACTTACAACAGAAGATATAAAATATGGACAAAGAGTTATTGAAAAGTATTCAAACCACAAAGATGTTTTAAAAGTTGGAGAAAACAGCTTAAAAATTTCAGTTTTAAATAAAATAACAAAAGAGATAGTTCCTATAAATATTGATTTACTTATAACAAAAACTATGTCAGATGATAGTAATTTGAATCTAAAAGATGAAAATTTTACAAAAGATAAAAATATTTATACTACTAATTTTAGTTTAAATGAAGAGACAAACTGGATTATAACAGGAAGTTTTAAAGTAGAAGATGAGACAGGATTTATCTTTATAAAAACAAATGCTAAGTAAAAAAAAACTTATAATTTTTCCTACGCAAAGGGCAATTAGAAACTATTTAGAGAAGAAAAAATCTCTAAATACTCTTTTGCCAACTTGCCTTACAATTGATGATTTTTTAAAAAAATCTATATATCTTGAAAATAAAATTTATTGTGATGAAGAGCAAAGAGTACTTCTTTTAAGTGAATCTATAAAAGATGTTGATATTAAGAAACTAGGAATTAGTTCTAGTTTTACAAAATTTTTAACTCAAAGTGAATATATATATAGATTTTTTTTAGAAATATCAAGTGAAGGTATTGATATAAATGAGATTAAAACAAAAGATACTTATGAGTTTTATGGTGAACATTTAGCAATATTAAGTGAAGTTTTAAAAAACTATAAAAAACTTTTGGATAAAAATTTATTTGTTGATAGATTAAATTTGAGAGAAAATTATAGGATAAATTTAGAATATCTAGAACTTTTTGAAGATATTACAATATATTTTGAAGGATATTTTACAAAACAAGAGTTTGGAATTATTCTAGAAATATCTAAAATTAAAGATTTAAAAATAAACTTTTTCTCAAATATTTATAATCAGAAATCTCTTCAAGTATTTAAAAATATAGATTTTGAAATAAAATTAGATCATACTTATACGATTAATCTTTCTAAAAAAGAGATTATTAGTGAAATATTATTAGAAGAAACTAATAAAAATATTGAAATCAAAGGTTTTTCATCAAGACTAAATCAACTTTCATATATCAAATCATCAATAGTGAATTGTGTTAATTTTGGTATAAATCCGAATAAAATTGCAGTTATATTACCTGATGAGAGTTTTGCTGCTACTTTAGAACTTTTTGATAGAGAAAACTACTTTAACTTTGCTATGGGTAAAACTATTTTAAATAAAAATATATATCAAAAATCAAATGCAATATATAATTATATATTAGAAAATGAGTTAAAAAATATAGAAAATATAAAGTTTTTGAATTTGGATTTTGAATTTATAGAAAAAGAGATTAAACCTTTTTGGAATAAAGTTTGTACAAAAGAGAGATTTATGCAAATAACAGATTTTTTAAAAAATCTTGAGCAAAATTTAGAGATACTAGAAAAATATGATGAGATAGTATATAAATTAAATTTTGTATTATTTTCACAAAATTTTAATCTAAAACTAAAAGATATTTATAAAATCTTTCTTCAAAAATTAGCAAAAATATCTTTAGATGATGCACATTCAGGAAAAATAACAGTTATGGGACTTCTTGAAACACGGCTTATAGATTTTGATGCTATTATTATTTGTGATTTTAATAACTCATTTATTCCAAAAATTTCATTAAAAGATAAATTTTTATCTACAAAAGTAAAATATTTGGCAAATTTACCAACAAAAATTGATAGAGAGAACCTTCAAAAATATTATTATAAAAGATTGATATACTCTTCAAAGAATATATTTATCTCTTATGTTGAATCAAAAGAAGATGATATTTCAAAGTTTGCTTATGAGTTATTTTATGATATAAAAATCTCAACAAATGATGATGAATATAAAGATATTTTATACAAGAGTAGAAAGCTTGAATATAAAGATGAAGAGATTTTTTTAAATATTGATTTGACAAAACAAACTTGGTCAGCAAGTGGCTTAAAAATGTTTTTAGAGTGCAAAAGAAAGTGGTATTTAAACTATATTTTAAAACTCAAAGAACATACAATTTCTAAACTTCCAAAGAGTTTTGAACTTGGTAATATAGTACATAGTATTCTTGAAGAGTACTATAAAAATAAGAATTCAAATATAGATGAAATTTTTTTAAAATATAAAAGTAGCAATCCATTTTTAATTCTTGATTTAGAAGTTTTTAAACATAACATTAAAAAACTTTTAGAAGATGATAAAAAGAGATTAGAAACTAGAGAAATAGTTGAGATTGAAAAGAAATTTTCTGTAAATTTTAATGAATTTGAATTAATTGGAGTTATAGATAGAGTTGATAAATTTGAAGATAGTTATGAGCTAATAGATTATAAAACTTCAAGAAGCTTGAAAATAGATACAATAAATACATATAGTAAATCTTGTGATTTTCAATTGGAGTTTTATTTTTTAGCAATAAAAAATCTATATGAAAGTGCAAATATAAAAGCCTTTTATTATGATATTTTTGAAAATAGTTTGAAGCAAGAAGTTGTTTTAAATGAAAAATTAGAACTTTTGCAAATTATTTTTGATGATTTAAAAAATCAAAGCAAAAGTAAAATTGATTTTTGTAAAACTGAAGATAAAGCTATTTGTGGATATTGTAATTATAAAACTATTTGTAATAGGGAGTAGTTTTAAAAATAGAGTGAAAAATCACTCTATTTAAAAATTTCAAAACTAGGAGAAGTAGCTTTAGAATTTGAAGTTTATTCCAGCATATCCAGAAGTTGAATATTTCAACTTATCTGTTTCGTCATCAACTTTTATCTTTGCTGTATGTCTTGTATGAGAAAGACCTAGTTCAAACTCTACATTTTTTGTAATATCATAAATAGCAGCTAGTTGAACTCCATAAGCAAAACCTGTATCACTTAATTTCCAGTTCTCACCATCACTAGCACTTCCTTTATTTTCAAATTTAGAAAGACCCAAATGAGCTCCCCCATCAACTCTAAAATCATCAGTGATACCGTATAAATAGTCATAATTTCCCAAAACTTGAGTTACAGAAAATTTACTACTTTCACTATATCCTGGTTCACTATGACTTATAGTTTCTCATGGTTTTGAGTAAGATAGAGATATTCTATGTGCTTTATCTAAGATAAGCCTATTTTTGCTAGGATTTCAAACTGTTTTTTAAAAGGATAAAAAATGAACTTAGCTATAAACTATCAAAATATCTATGAATTGTTTTCAAATAGTAGTTTGATTTTGGGTAAATCTACTATAAATTTTGTAAAAGAGATAAATGCAAATATACCAAATAGTTTTGGGGTATATATCTTTTATAAAAACACTAAAAGTTATGAAAATATAATCTATATTGGAAAAGCTGGAGAGATTACAACTAGAGGAGATAAAAAATCTCAAGGTTTAAAAAATAGGCTTACAAATATAAGAGATAATAAACCTGCAAATATTTACTATAAGAATGTATTTGATTTTTTGAACTTAGATGAGCTTATCATAGAGTATTTTGAAACTAAGCAAAGGTATATTCCCACATTTGTAGAAGCTTATTTGATACAAGAGTATTATTTTTTAAACAATAAACTTCCAGAACTAAATAAGAGCTTTTAAATTTCAAAATAATTTCTTAAAATCATCAAAATGTCACACAAATGTCACATGGGTTTTGTATAGTTTTATCTAATTTTTTTTGAAAAAAAGGGAAAATAATGAATATAGAAAATAAAACAGATACCATAGATGAAAGAATAGAAAATACTAAGAAACTAGTAGGTAAATTTATAGAAGAAAATGATAGCTTAAGCTCATTAGGGGATTATAAGGATTATATAGAAAAAGCTATTAATGAATTAAAAACTACAAAAGAAGAGTTAGAAAAAGAGACCTACATGCTACTTGTTGTAGGAGGAGTAAAAAGTGGTAAATCATCTTTAATAAATGCTTTAATAGGAAAAGAGAGTACGATAGCAAAGACTGGAGTTGAAACCACAATATACCCTTCAATAATTTCATCCTCTAAACAAGATGAAATTGTAGTATATGAAAAAAGATCTGGTGATGAATTCAAAGATGATGAACATAGTGATGCAAATGCACACGAGGAAGAAGAGGCTGAGTTAATCGGGGTTGTTATAAATGACATCAAAGGGTTGTCATCTGCTAAAAATGCTTTGGTAAGCAAGGGTATTAAGAAAAAAATAGTTGATTTAAACCGAGATAAGATTGAAAAGTATGTTACCTCTGCCAATCGTGAGCCTAATGTGTTATTAATAAATATTAGAATTCAGCCAAAAGAAGATTCAATAATAAATAATAATACATTTATTATTGATACTCCTGGTATAGATGGAGTTATAGCAGGACTTTCTGGAACTAGAAGAGAAAATGAGAGTAGCAAAGTAGATAATAATAGCAAGACAGAAGAAGAACTTATAAAAAAATCAGAATATATAATTTTTATGAGAAGCTCTTTAACTCCGTTGCCAAGAGAGGGTATAAAATTATTTAAGGAAAGTCAATACTTAACTAAGCGTACTATATTTTTTATTCACAATAAATTTACTATCAATCCTTGGAGGCTAACAGAGGATGATAGTAGCGAACAAATAGAAAAAGATAGAAAAATTTTCAGCGATTTTGGAATTAAACCAAATCCAAAAATAATTGATTTGGGAAAAGCAAATGATGCTATATTAAATAAGCCTGAGTTAAAAGATAAAGAAAGCTATGAGCAATTATTGGATGATTCTAAGTTAAAAGAGCTAGAAGAAGACATCAAAGATGCTATATCAAGAAATGGTAAGCAAACACATTTAGATACACAAGTTAGCAATTTAGAGACTAATTTAGAAAATCTACAAAATGACATTTCAGGAAAATACCAAGAGTTTCAAAGTGAGAAGAAGAAAACCAGAGATAAAGTTGTTGATAGCTTTGATAAAATCATAAATCATCTCGATAAATATATTAAAAATGAAGAGATATTTGAGGAGATATTAAAAAACAGTGCTAATAATTCTGGTTTAAATTTTACTACTACTAAAAAAATATTTGAATTGAATTATGGAGATTTTGAAAATATCAATAAAAATCAGCTAAATGAATACACACAAGAACAGCTAGAGGAACATAAAAAAGTATTATCAAAAAAAATAATAGAAAAACATAATGAGATTTTAAACCAATCTATTGATATTGAAAAATTTAATAGTTTTATAAATAATCTAAATTCCTTGTCATCTGAAGATAATGCTTTGGTGACTATAGAGACTTTGCTAAAAACTATAAATGAAACAATAGATAATAAAAATCCTTATCCAAAATTCAGGCTTATAAAAGATGACTTAAATGAAATTAAAATTAAAGAAGATAAGCGAGAAGTAGTTAGGTTTGTGGAACCAGCCCCAAGAAAAAAGGATTGGAAGGGTATTAAGTTTTGGGATGAAGATAAGTATTTTACTGATGCTGTAAACCAGATGTCAAAAGATGCAGTAAATAATTTTTATATAAACAATGAAAAAGAAAAAAGTTTTTTTGAAAAGCTTTTTAAAAAGGTTGAAAAATATAGAAATGATATGCTTGATAATAAAAATAAGTTTTATGAGCGAGAATTGTATGCTCAAAAAGAGAAAGAGTATGAAAAGGCAAAAGAATTTTTAGATGCTTTTGAAGATTTAAAAGAGAGTATAAAAAATGATGAATAAAATATTTTTATATATAGGAGTTTTGTTTTTTTGTATTTTATTCTTTTTTACAGTTGATGTTTTTTTAACTTTTTCTCAATTAAATGAGCAAAATAGCATAGTAGCTTATATTTACATATCTTTTTACCTTGTAATATCTACATTGATTTTATATATTATTTTAAAATACTATATAGAATTTAAGAGGTATGCAATTATAAATGATAAAAGCAAAGATGATTTTGAAAATTTTTCTTCTTTAGATGAAGAAAAAAAAGTTGAAGTTTTAAAATATATATCAACTCTAGTATCTAACTCAAATGATAGTGGCATAGAAACAGAGGCAAAGAGTATTTTAGCAGGAGTTGGAGTTGTTTACTCTGATGATTTAAAAGAAAAGCTAGATAAACTATTTGAAAAGTTGAATGAAAAAGCAAAAAGTATAATTATGAAAGAAACTGTAAATATAACAATTTTAACAGGAATTTTACAAAAAAGTTCACTTGATATGATGATTGTTTTTTTCAATAATATAAAATTAATAAGAGAATTATTAAGAATTTATGGCTACAAAACAAATACATATAATACTTTAGTTTTGGTAAGAAAGGTTGTTGAAAATACATTTGCAGCTGGAACTATTGAACAATCAAATATCCTTGATACTTTAGGAGTTTTAGGGGGTTCTTTTGTAGGAGGAGTTACAAATGGTTTTCTTATGATTAGAGTTGGAAATAGTTGTATGGAATCATTAAGTATTGTTGGTTTTGAAAAAAATTCAACAATATCTTTAGGTAAAGAGCTGATTAAAAAGTTACAAAAAGATACACCTCTTATTGTAAATAAGTTAAAAGATGTTTTTCCAGTAGAAAAAACAAATATAAATTAAAATAATTTTATTAAGGGATAAATATGAAAATCATTAAATACTCAATAATTGCTATATTTTTAATTGTAGTTTCAAAATGGATATTAACACTGCTTCCATCAAGCTATTCAAATAGTGGAACTATCATAGAAAAAACAGAAACTTCAATAAAAGTAGAGCATACTTTTAAAAACCTAAAAGGTGATATAAAAAAAGATTTTGAAAATGTAGAAAAAGATATAAATAGCTATATAGAAGATAAAATTAGGGAGTTAAATAAAACAGCAAAGTACAATCTAAGTAAAGAAGATGGTTTTTTGGATTGGTTTTTTGGTTGGTGGACTGGTTATAAAATGGTTTACTATAAAGTAAAAGGACATATAGGATTTGAAGACAATGAGATTAAACTTGTAGAAGAAAAATTTTCAGAAATAGTTTTTGATGAAAATCAATTAAAACCAATTTTGGATGATATAAATAACTATAGCAAAATGAGAATAGAAGATTTTTACAAAAGTACTTTTCAAAAAATATTGAAAGATATTGCAAATAAAGAAGAGCATATAAAAGAGTATAAAATTGAAAATATAGATAGTGTAAATTTACCTTGGGGTAAATATTTAACTCAACTAGGTACAAATAGTTTTGAACTTGCTACAGCTTTTGGTCTGGGTGCAACAGTTTCCGCTGTTATAGGTGCAAAAGTAGGTACAATAATTGGTCCAAAAGTTTTAGGTATAGTTACAGCAAAAGTTGCAACTGTTGTAGCAGGTAAAATAGCAACTTTGTCTAGTCTGATTTTTGCTCCGATTGTTGATTATGCTCTAAATGAGGGAGTTAAAGCTTTTCAAATTGATGATACTAGAAAAGATTTTGAAAATGCAATCGATGATATTACACAATCTGTTGAAAAAAGTGTTAAAGATGAGTATTCTAACTATATTTTAGAATTAAAAAAAGAGATAGATGAAGAGCTAGATAAAACTATAATATTAAAAGGTACAAAATGAAATTTTTTATAATTGCAATTTTTATTACAAACTTATTTGGTGGAATTTATGATAATTTGGCAAAAAATAGTCTTAAATTTATAAAACCAAATATTATAGAGAGTATTGGTAAAAAATATGGAGATGATGGAGTTGTTGCACTTGAAAGATTATCAGTAAAATATCAAGATAAGTCTTTACAAAAATTTAACTCAATTGCTAATGAATATGGTGTAAATGGTATAAAAGTTGTAGCAAAATATGGAGATGATGTAGCGTTAAATAAAAACACTATTGGAATGATTTCTAAATATGAAGATAAAGGTTTTTATATGATTAAACAATATCCGTCAAGCTCTTTGTATTATGAAAAATATGGTGATAAATTTATGATTGGTGCAGATAAATATGGCAATCAAAGATTAATTAAATATTTAGATGATAGTTCAAAATATGGTCAAGATGGAAAGGTAATGGAGCTTCTTAGTAAATTTGGAGATAAAGCAAATCAATTTTTCCAAGCAAATTGGGGTAAACTTTTAACTGGTGGATTTGTGCTTTTAAATTCTGATGAAATAATAACTTCAATTGAAAATGTTGGCAAAGAGGCTTTAGCAGTTACAGGTGAAACTGTAAGTAAAAGTGTAGATAGTATTTCTAACTCAAATTTGGGATTAATTATTGGTTTTGCACTGATTTTATTCGTGTTTTTAAAATTTGGATGGGATAAGGTTGTTCGAAAAAAAGTAGATTAGAAATCTGCTTTTTTATCTATTGTTAAATCTTACTCAATCCAATAATAGCAAGTTAAAACTCTGGCTCTATTCCAAAAGCTTTATTGTTTTTTAAATTACAATCCACTCACCCTCTTCATCTATACCATAATCTTCTTCTACTAAATGCTCCATTACGTACTCCTCTTTTGTTAAAATATGAATAGATAAGTATGAGATACTATAAGTTATAGTAAAAGATGCAAATCCTATTAATAAAAGTAATATTTTATCTCGCATATTTTCCCTTATAATTTGAAATCACATAACTATATCTATCTTAGTGGACAAAAATTGTCTATTTATTTGATATTTGAAAAAGTATACAAAATTGGTGTGATATTGTTGTGACAATTTTATAGAAAAATTACTTTTTTTAAAGTTTCTTCTACTTAAGTATTGTTTTGTTAAGATTTATAAAATGTTATAAGGAGATACTTGATACCAAAATCATCAAATTTCTTATTTTTTGTGATAGCTTTTTTTCTATTATTAAGCCTTGTGAGTTATTTTCTATTTTTAAAAAATCTACAAGATAATCATACCAAAAATCAAGAGATAACTTTTTATCAAATACAAAAAAGCACAAATCATCTTCTTACAAAACTTTTGTATAAATACTCAGAGCAAAAAGATGAGATAGTAAAAAAGCATAAAGAAGTTTTAGATTATTTAGAACAAAACTCTTATGATACATCTTTAGATGAAATTTATAAAAAGATAAATCAAAATTTACCAAATAAAGCTTACAATATCTATATAACAGATGAAAATCTAGTTATAAAAAATACAACAGTGCGAACTGATATGGATTTTGATTTAAGTTTTGCAAAATATCTTTTTGATAATCATAAAAATAGTAATATTATAGGTATTTCTCCTCCAGTTTTTGAGATGTTTTCTCAAAAGATGATGAGCTATTCAGATACTTATTTACCAAATACAAATAGAGTTTTACAGATTAGTTATACTTATGAAAATTTGGATAAAGATTTGGAAAATTTAAAAAATCTTATAAATGAAAATAAAAATATAATAAATTCAAATGCCTATATCATCTTTAGCGATGGCTATGTTGGGGATTTTATTTTTAAAAATATTAAATCATATAAACCTAGCTTAAAAGAGATAGAACAAAGAATTGAAAAAGGCAAAGAACTTTTTGATAGCTTTGATAAAAATGTCAAATATTTTAAACAAAATGGTGAAAATAAAACATTTTTCTTACTTGAATATAGCCCAATATTTGACGATGCAAAGATAATTTATAGTATTAGTTTTGATGAAACAAAACTTCAAAAAAATATTTTTTTATTAAAAATTATTATATTTTTTATAGTTATTATAGGCTTAATCACTATTTATATTATCTATAAAATACGATTAAAAGAGTTTATATTAAATTACAAAGATAAATTTATAGAGCACTCAATCCACGAAATAAAAACTCCACTTGCTATTTTAAACTTAAATCTACAACTAAAAAATGAGGAGTTTGGAGAGGATAAGTACTCAAAAAAGATGGAAGGAGCTATAAAAACATTGAAAAACTCATATGAAGATATGACTTTTTTACATACAAAATCAAAGATTAAATACAAGATAGAAAAATTTAATTTAGAAGAGTTTTTAAAAGATAGAGTAAAATATTTTGAACTTATAGCAAAAACACAAAATAGAGAGCTAAAACTAGAAGTTGCTAATAATGTTTTTGTAAATATTAGCAAAATTGAGCTAGAAAGATTAGTAGATAACAACATCTCGAATGCTATAAAATATTCATCTGTCGCTTCAACTATAAAAATTATTTTAGAGGATTGTGTTTTAAAATTTATCTCAAATGGAGAAAAGATAAAAGATACAAATATTATTTTTAAAAGATATGTAAGAGAAAATATTAGTTTGGGTGGGCATGGAATTGGACTTAGTATTGTAAAAGATATTTGCGATAAGTATAAAATCAAAATAGATGTGACTTCGGAAGAAAATCACAATATTTTCTCATATAGACTGAATTGTCACACAAATATCACAAGTAAAGGGTAAAATCATTTTATGAAAAAAATATTTTTATTAGAAGATGATTTCTCTTTAAATGAGACAATCAAAGAGATGTTAAACAAAAGCGGTTTTGTTGTAGATAGTTTTTATAGTGGTGAAAAGGCATTTGAGAATATTTTAGGAGATTATGCTTTGTATATTCTTGATATAAATGTCCCAAATATAGATGGAATTACGATATTAGAGAAAATTAAAAGTATAAGCCAAAACTCAAAAGTGATAATCATAAGTGCAAATATAGATATAAATCAAATAACTTTAGCTTATGAAAAAGATTGTGATGACTATATTAAAAAACCTTTTGATTTAGAGGAATTTAGACTAAAAATTGGAAGATTGACAAAACAATTTGAGATTGAAAATCTAACTTCAAATTTCTCTTTTAACTTAAGAACAAAAATTTTATATGAAAATAGCGATGAGATATATCTTACAAAATCTGAAAAAAATCTTCTATTTTTACTACTTAGTAATAGAGCAGAAAAAATCACTCACCACCAAATAGAGGAGTTTGTATATAGTGGAGTTGCTAGAACTTCTACAGCTATTCGAACTTTGGTAAAAAGGCTTAGAGATAAGCTTCCAAAAGATACTATCTTAAATAGCTTAGATGAAGGGTACTATATAAAATAGTTTTGTCACTAAATGGGACAAAACTATTTTATTAAACTCGATATTTCTTTAAAATTTGGATTCTTAGAATCTAAAGTTAGCTCAAATAAAATTGATTCATAAGTAGTTGGAATAGCACCTGCTTGAATTAATCTTTTTATTGCCATTTTGTGGTCAAGCTTTGTTCTACTTCCACAACAGTTTGTTACTAAAATAACATTAAATCCATTTTCAAGTAAATCTATACAAGTTTGAAGAACACAAACATGAGTCTCTATTCCAGCAACAACTATATTTTTTTTACCAGATTTTTTAAAAGCATTTAAAATATCACTATTTTGACATCCTGAAAAAGTAGTTTTTTCATAGGCTTCATACTCATTTACAAGCTCTTTTAAAGGCTCTATTGTTTCCCCAATTCCCTTTTTATATTGCTCATTTACAATTATTGGAACATCTAAAGTTTTCATACCCTTTACAAGTATTGGAAGAGTTCTTAAAAGCTCATCTTTGTTTCCAATATGTGGGAAAAGCTTTTCTTGAACATCAACTAAACAAAAAAGCGTATCTTCGATTTTTATTCTCATATTTTCTCCTTTTAAATGGTTCCCATTTTAAAGGAACCGTTTATTTATAAAGTCTTGAAAAGAAATATATCGTAATTGTGTAGCTAGAAACTAGCTTTTAAATCATAGAAACGATTATTTAAAAGCCAAAGCTTCAGCTCTTTTTAGAAGCTCAACTGCACCTTTTTTTATAAACTCATTTGCAAAATCTCTTCCAGCACTCTCAAAAGAGTTTATATCTATAATTTTTTCATCTTTTATATATTCACTTCCATCAGGAAGTCCTACAATTGCAGATATTTTTACACTTTTTTCATCTTGAATTGTTGCTTTTACACCAATTGGAACTTGACAGCCACCTTGTAAAGTATCTACAAAACCTCTCTCTATTGTTGATTCAATTTGTGCATTTTTATCATTTAAAACTTTTACTATCTCAATTATTTTTGGATCATTTGTTGTCTCAATTCCTAAAGTTGCTTGTCCCATAGATGGAATCATAACATCTGTTGAAATAGGAGTGAAATATTTCACCTCATTTTGCAAATGTAACTTCTCTATTCCAGTTGCTGCAAGAATAATTGCATCATACTCACCTGCATTTAGTTTTGCTATTCTTGTATTGATATTTCCTCTTAAATCTTTAAGTTCAATATCAGGTCTTAACATCTTTATAGCCATTCTTCTTCTTAAGCTTGTAGTTCCAACAATAGCACCTTTTGGTAACTCTTCAATTGTTTTGTATTTGTTACTTAAAAGTGCATCTTGTGGATTAAATCTTTTTGAAACAGCAGCAAGAACAAGCCCATCTTCAAACTGTGTTGGTACATCTTTTAGTGAGTGAACAGCTAAATGAGCACTTCCTTCAAGCATTGCAACTTCAAGCTCTTTTGTAAAAAGCCCTTTTCCACCAATTTTTGCCAAAGGAACATCTAAAATCTTATCTCCTTTTGTAGTAAACTCTTGAAGTTCAACTTCCATATTTGGATAGTGTTTTAAAAGTTCAGCTTTTATATACTCACTTTGCCAAAGTGCTAATTGGCTTCTTCTAGTTGCAATTACAAGTTTTTCCATTATTTCCTCATTTATTTTTTAATTAAAGATTTATATAACTCTTTTGTTGGGTCAATCTCACCATTAACATAAATAGTTGGAGTTCCACTAACTAAAAGATCATCACCTGAAGCTATCTCTTTTTCAAGGTTAGCAACTATCTCTTTTTTACTTAAATCTTGAACTTTAATATTTGTCTCTAACTCTTTGTTAAATGCATCTAAAATAGTTTTTTCATCAGTAGTTGATGGAGCAAAATGTTTTGACCAATCAACTTTATATGCCTTTAAAACAGCCTCTTGACCTAATTTCGTTTTTGCTATATCAATTAATTTAGATAATGTTGTAGATGCTGGATGTATGTGAGTTAGAGGGAAAGCGTAGTAATAAAGTGCAATATTATCACTATTTTTATTTACAAATTCTATAACTTCTGGAACATATTGTGCACAAAATGGGCAAAGAGGATCCGAAAAAACAACAACTTTATCTTTTGCTTTTTCACTTCCAGCTACTAGCTTTGATTTTTGATAGTATTTATCAGTTATATTTGGAACAATAGTAGATTTAAGTGATTTTGATGTTGTTATGTCAAATAAATCTGTTGCTACAACTTTTCCATCACTAAATAAAGTATCTTTTACTTTCATATTTTTATCTTGAATTACCGCATCAAAATCTAAAATATAACCATACCATCCTTTCGCTTCAAGCTCTTTTTTATAAAAAATCTTTATATTGCTTGCTTTAACATTTGGGTTCTGTGATAATCTCTTTTTCTCAAAATCAATTACTAAGTTATCATTTGCAAATAGAGTTGCACTAGCTATTGAGCTTAAAACTAATAATTTTGTAAGTTTGTTCATATTCTTTTTTCCTTTTAAATAATTTTATAGTCTATCTTTTTTTGATTAATTGAAAGTTAATTTTCAACTTCTCGATTTTACTGTAATTTTTTTAATATCAAATAACTCTTTTGCTTTATTTAGCATTTTTGAATTTAAAATATCATCAATTTGTAACTCTTTAGAAGATATCGCTTCATTATTACTTTTTGTTATATCTGCAACACATCCACTTCCTAACTCTATATCTTCAATCATTGAACCAGTTTCGTTTAAAAAACTATCATTCTCTTTTTTAGGCTCATTTAGTAAGGTGGCCTCCTCCTTTTTAAAATTTAACTCAATATTCAATCCAAAAATATCTTGAGCAAATGATTTAATAAGTCCAAAATATTTAAAAAGGAGTTGTCTATCTTCATCTTTTGCATAAGATATGATATTTAAAATATTATTTGAAAAACCATCAAAAATAAAATTTCTTTCAAAACATTCTCCTAAAATAGGGTCTCTATCATAAACTTTTTCTATTAATAGTTGATACTTATCACTATTTTTGTTTGTCTCTTCCTCAAAAGGTATATATGAAATCTCTTCAAAGTTGCTATTTTCAATTTTAGAATCTTCTAAAATAACTTCTTCTTTATGATTTGACTCTTTTTTAATTTCAGATTTTAGTTCTGTATTTATATCACTCTTAATTTCAGGTTTTGTAGGAATTTTTTCTATTTGTTCTATAATTTCATCTATACTTTTTAAGTTCGTTGCTTCAATTAGTTTAAGCAAAGTTAGAATTAATACAAACCCATCATCACTATTTAAAGCTAAAAGATATTTTGCTTCACTTAAAATTCTAAAAAATCTATCAAATAAAGTAATATCAAATCTAACATCTTTTGAAATCATTTTATCTTTTAAAAAGATTGCAATCTCATCACAAATTTGACCAACTTCATATGATTGAAGCTCTGAAAGCAAGGGATTTATATCTTCTTTATTTAAGATTACTTTAAATATTTTTTCCATTAAAGCTGGATTTATTAATCCTAGCATATCAACAACACTAGAAGTTGCAACTCTTCCTTTTGAGAAAATAATAGCTTGGTCAAGAAGAGTCAAAGTATCTCTTAAGCTTCCTTGTCCACTTCTTGCAAGTATTTCTAAAGCATCTTTTTCAAATTCAATATTTTCTATATTTAAAATATGAGAAAGATGATGAACTACATCACTTTGAGATATTTTATTAAATCTAAAGTGTTGAGTTCGACTAAGAATTGTTGCTGGAAGTTTTAAAGCATCAGTTGTTGCAAGTATAAATTTTACAAAAGCTGGAGGCTCTTCTAAAGTTTTAAGCAGAGCATTAAAAGCTTGAGTTGTAAGCATATGAACTTCATCTATAATAAAAACTTTATATCTTGCAATATTAGGTTTGTATTTTGTATGCTCTATTAACTCTTTTATATCATCAATTCCTCTATTGCTTGCAGCATCCATTTCAATAATATCAAGGTGTTTTCCACTTTTTGCACTAAGGCAGTTTTCACAAACTTCACAAGGGTGGCTAGTTGGTCCATTTTCGCATAAAAGTGCTTTAGCCATAATTCTAGCTGTTGAAGTTTTTCCACTTCCTCTAAGTCCAGAAAACAAATATGCATGAGATAATCTTTTACTATCCAAAGCAAGACTTAAAGTTTGAGAAATTGTATTTTGTCCTATTAGGTCTTCAAATTTTTCAGGTCTGTATTTAAGAGCTAAAACTCTATCATCTTTTATATTTGGACTCATAATTCACATTTCCTCATTTCAAATTTGTTTTTTCCTAAAATTATTTTTACCATATCTGAATTTATCTTTCCAGTGTATAAAATCTCTATATTTAAATCATTTTTATTATGGTTTTGTAAATCTTGACTTAGAGCTACAACTCTTTTTGCAATTGCATCACCTGTATCAATTAAAAGAACATCTTCTCCTACAATATCAAGAATTGTTTTTTTTACTAAAGGATAATGTGTGCAACCTAAAACAATTGTATCAACTTTGTTGTGAAGCATTGGCTTTAGCCAATTTTCAAGCATAGAGTAAGTTTTTAAACTATTTATCTCACCATTTTCAATCTGTTCAACTAAACCAATACATGCTTGTTCATGCAAAGTTACTTCACTTTTTGTTGTTAATTCATTTGCTAGAAGTTGATATTTTTCACCTTTTAGAGTTGAAGCTGTTGCTAGAATACCAATATTTTTTGTTTTTGTATTATTTATTGCTGGTTTTATTCCAGGTTCAGTACCAATAATTATTAAAGAGGGAAAAACTTCTCTTAAATGCTTTATTGCAACTGATGTAGCTGTATTGCAAGCAATTACAAGTGCATCTATTTCATAATTTTTTAATAAAAAATTTGTAATTTTTTCAGATCTTGAAAATATTTCATCTTTATTTTTATCACCATAAGGTGCATATAAAGTATCAGCTATGTAAAATATTTCGGCACCTTTTAGTTGTTTAATAATTGCATTTAGTACAGTTAATCCACCAAGACCCGAATCAAAAACTCCTACTTTCAACTTTTTCCTTACTGAAAATTTGCGAAATTATAACCAAAAACATATAACTAAAATGTTAAGCAAGAACTCTTTAGGAATGTTTTTGTTTATAATTTGAAAACTTAAAATTTTAATTGAATAAAAGGAAAATAAATTTTAAGTTTTCTAAATGATTATTATGTGGTTAAAGGGTTTATATATAAAAGTAAGTTTTTGGTAAACCTAAGGAAAAATCCTTAAGTTCTATTTTTTATCAAACAATTCCTTGCTCAATCATAGCATCAGCTACTCTTCTAAATCCAGCAATATTTGCTCCTAAAACAAGATTAGTTGGCTCTCCAAACTCTTTTGCAGTTGCGCTTGCTGTATCAAAAATATGTTTCATAATTTTTTCTAGTTTTGCATCAACCTCTTCAAAAGTCCAAGAAACCATAGAAGCATTTTGAGCCATCTCTAGTTGACTTGTAGCAACTCCACCAGCGTTTGCTGCTTTTCCTGGTCCATATGCAATTTTTTGTTCAACGAAGAAATCAACAGCTTCATTTGTTGAAGGCATATTTGCACCTTCGCTTACACAAATACAACCATTTTTAATTAATTCTTTAGCATCTTCTATGTTTAACTCATTTTGTGTTGCACTTGGGAATGCTGCGAAACATGGAACTGACCAAACTGCATTTCTATCTTTTGGATAATCTGAAACTGGAATATATTTTGCATTTTTTCTATATTTTACATACTCAGTTAATCTAGCTCTTTGGTTCTCTTTTAACTCTTTTAAAAGGTCTAAATCAATACCTTCTTCATCTAAAATCATTCCAGATGAATCGCTACAAGTAATTGGTAATGCACCTAAGTGATATAGTTTTTCAATAGTATAAATAGATACATTTCCAGAACCAGAAACTGTACATCTTTTACCTTTTAAACTCTCTCCTCTAGATTCAAGCATATTTTTTGCAAAATATACACAACCATAACCAGTTGCTTCAGTTCTTGCAAGTGATCCACCCCATTTTAGAGATTTACCTGTTAAAGTTCCATCATATGTGTTTGCAAGTTTTTTATACATACCAAACATATATCCAATTTCTCTTGCTCCAACTCCAATATCTCCAGCTGGAACATCTGTAGTTGCTCCAATATGTCTATAAAGTTCAGTCATAAAAGCTTGACAAAACGCCATTATTTCATTATCTGATTTACCTTTTGGATCAAAGTCACTTCCACCTTTTCCTCCACCAATTTGAAGACCTGTTAAAGCATTTTTGAATATTTGTTCAAACCCTAAAAATTTAATAATTCCAGTGTTTACACTTGGGTGAAATCTTAATCCACCTTTGTATGGCCCTAAAGTCGAACTAAATTGTATTCTATAACCTTTGTTGATTTGGATTTCTCCTTTATCATCAACCCAAGTAACTCTAAACATTATTTGTCTTTCAGGTTCAACTAATCTTTCTAAAACTTTATTCTCTTTATATTTTGGATATTTTTCGAATAGTGGTTCTAGTGAATGTAAAACCTCTTCAGCAGCTTGATGAAACTCATCTTGTCCAGGACTTGTTCTTTTTAGATATTCTAAAAGTTCGTTTATATTTGCCATTTTTCCTTCCTTTTATTCAAATTTCGGGAAAGGAGTTTATCAGAATAATTATTTGATTTTGTTTAAATTTAGGTAAAATCTTTACAAATTTATAAAAATTTTACCTTTTTTCTCATTTTTAAGAAGGTTTTAAGTAATTTATTCATTCATTGATGCAAAAAAGTCATCATTATTTTTTGTTTTTTGCATTTTTGGATATAAGAATTTTAATACATCTACTTCATCCATTTCACTCATAGCATTTCTTAAAATCCAAGTTTTTTGTAAAATGTCAGGAGTTAAAAGAAGCTCTTCTTTTCTAGTTCCTGATTTTACAATATCAATAGCAGGATAAACTCTTTTATTTGATGCATTTCTACTAAGAACTACTTCAGAGTTTCCAGTTCCTTTGAACTCTTCAAAAATAACTTCGTCCATTTTTGAACCAGTATCAATAAGTGCTGTTGAAATAATTGTAAGACTTCCACCCTCTTCAATATTTCTTGCTGCTCCAAAAAATCTTTTTGGTTTGTGTAGAGCATTTGCATCAACTCCACCTGAAAGAACTTTTCCAGATGATGGTGTTACAGTATTATAAGCTCTTGCTAATCTTGTAATAGAATCAAGTAAAATTACAACATCTTTTTTCATCTCTACAAGTCTTTTTGCTTTTTCAATAACTATTTCAGCAACTCTAACATGGTTTTGAGCTGGTAAGTCAAAAGTCGAACTATAAACTTCACCTTTAACACTTCTTTGCATATCTGTTACCTCTTCAGGTCTCTCGTCAATTAATAAAACCATTAATGTAACTTCTGGGTGATTTTTACTTATTGCATGAGCTAACTCTTTTAAAAGTTCCGTCTTACCAGTTTTTGGAGGTGCTACAATTAAACTTCTTTGACCTTTACCCATAGGAGCAAAAAGATCTAAAACTCTTCCAGTTAATTTTTGTGAATCGTATTCAAATTTAAATTTTGTAGTTGAATATAAAGGAGTTAAGTTATCAAATAGAGGTCTATTTTTTGAATCTTTTACAGGAAGATAGTTTATTGCTTCAATTTTAAGTAGCGCATTATATTTTTCACTATCTTTGTTTGGTGGTCTAACTTGTCCTGTTACAATATCTCCAGTTCTTAGTGCAAATTTTTTAATTTGAGTAGCACTTACGTAAGAGTCATTTGAAGTATCAGAAAAGTTTCCATCAATTGCTCTTAAAAAACCAAATCCACCATCTTTTATCTCTAAAATACCAGTAAAAAGAATAAATCCACCTGCGTCTATTTGAGAGGCAAGTATCATAAACATTAAATCTTGTCTTTTTAATTCTTGTGGGTTTTCAACATCTAAATCATTAGCTATGTCTATTAGAGTTTCAATTGGAAGTTCTCTTAGCTGCTCAATTTTATAACCATCTACTGGTATATGAGTTCTTGTTTTTTTACTATTTTTTGGTTTTAAATCTTCTTGTTTTGACTCTTCCATGAGTTTTTTACCTTTGAATTTACATAAATATATGTAGTTTTTTGTAGTTTTTGTAGCTTTTAAAAAAAGTGAAGTGTGATTTTAGTTAATATTTATAAATTTGTCAAGAAAAGTAAAAAAGAGAGTAAAAGTTTACTCTCTTTTCAATTTATAAAATTATAAATCTGAAGAGTGTTTTGCTAAATATTCAGCAACACCATTTTTATCAGCTTTCATACCTTCGTCACCTTTTGACCAACCAGCTGGACAAACTTCACCATATTCATTTGTAAATAACATAGCATCTACCATTCTAATCATCTCATCAACATTTCTTCCAAGTGGTAAGTCGTTGATAACTGCATGTCTTACTGTTCCATCTTTATCTAATAAGAATGAACCTCTTAATGCAACTGAATCTCCAAATAATACATCATAATCTTTTGCAATTTGTTTTGTAATATCTGCTACCATAGGGAATTTAACTCTTCCAATTCCACCATTTTCAACTGCTGTTTCTCTCCATGCAAAGTGTGAGAATTGAGAATCAACTGAACAACCAATTACTTGGATTCCTCTATCTTCAAACTCTTTAACTCTATTTGAGAATGCAATAATTTCTGATGGACATACAAATGTAAAGTCTAATGGCCAGAAAAATAATACTGCACCTTTTGTACCAATATTTTTATATAAGTTAAAATCTTCTGCAATTTGTCCATCTGCTAAAACAGCTGTTGCTGTAAAATCTGGAGCTTTTTTTGTTACTAACATATTTAATCCTTTTTATTTTTTTAAAATTTAATGGTGAAATTATATCACTCTTTTTTTAGAGAAAGCTTAAAAAGAAAAATATTTTTTAAAAGATAATCTTTATCTTTAATAATATATTTATTTTTACTTTGATAGAGTTTTATAAAATTTTTTATGGAGAATTAAATATGGCAGTAAAAATTACTGATATTTGTATTAGCTGTGATGCATGTTTAGATGAGTGTCCAGTTGGAGCAATAGTTGATAATGATGATAACCCAACGGGTGAAGATGTATATTATGTATATAAAGATAAATGTGTTGAGTGTGTTGGACACAATGATGCTCCAGCGTGTGCAGATGCATGTCCTACTGAGGGTTGTATAGTTTGGGATGAAGTTGGTTCTAGCAAGATAGAAAAAGATGATAGAGGTGAGGTTGGAGAACCTGTAGTAGATTAATAAAGTTATAAAACTTGCTTTTTTATCTTTTTTTAGATAAAATCCGCGACTAAAAAAACAAAGAGGATTAGATTATGGAAAGAACATTATCGATAATAAAACCAGATGCAGTTGCAAAAAATGTAGTTGGTAAAATTTTAGATAGATTTGAAAGTGCTGGATTAAGAATTGCAGCTACAAAAAAACTACAATTAAGCAAAGCTGATGCTGAGGCTTTTTATGCAGTTCATGCAGCTAGACCTTTCTTTAAAGATTTAGTTGAATTTATGATTAGTGGACCTGTTGTAGTTTCTGTTTTAGAAGGAAAAGATGCAATGGCAAAAAATAGAGATTTAATGGGTGCAACAAACCCTAAAGAAGCTGCAGCTGGAACAATTAGAGCAGATTTTGCAGATTCAATTGATGCAAATGCAGTACATGGAAGTGACTCTTTAGAAAATGCAGCTATTGAAATTGATTTCTTTTTTGCACAAAGAGAAATTTGTTAATATAAGATGAAAATAGAGTTTAAGAAAATACCTCAAGAAAAAAAAGAGTTCAATACTTCTTTAAATTCAGTTAAAATTGAAGGTACTTTTTGTAGAATTTCATCATCGTTAGTAAAAATTGAAGCAAGTTTAATAGGAAATATTGAAATAGATTGCTCAAGATGTGGAGCTTTAGATACTTTGGTTGTAAATGAAGAGTTAAAACTTCTTTTAAGTGATGGAGTATTTAAAGGAGATGAAGATGAATTTTTAGTAATAGAAATTGAAAATAGTTTAATTGATTTTGATGAAATAATTCAAAGTGAAGTAAATAGTATAAAAAGTGACTACTTGCTCTGTAAAGATTGTATAGCAGATAGTAGCATATTTGAACAAGAATTTTAAAATAGGAGAATAATTATGGCAGTACCAAAAAGAAGAGTATCTCATTCAAGATCAGCAATGAGAAGAACTCATTATAAGGTTGCATTAAAAAGACCAGTAAAAGATAGTGATGGTTCTTGGAAAATGCCTCATATGGTTAACCCAAACACTGGTGAATACAAAAACTAATGATAAAAATAGCAATAGATGCAATGGGAGGGGACTTTGGTCCCGAACCAATAATAGAAGGGCTTATTCTAGCCATTAGAAACAATAACAATTTTACAGCTATAGCTGTAGGAGATAAAGAACAACTTTCAAAACTTATCCCACCTACATTTAATGATAGAATAGAGATTTTGGATACAAAAGATGTTATTAGTATGCATGACAGTGCAACTGATGCTCTAAAAAGAAAAGAGTCAACTATTTATAAAGCAATAGAGTTAGTAAAAGATGGTAAAGCAGATGCTGTTGTATCAGCTGGTCACTCTGGAGCTTCTATGTCTTTAGCTACATTAAAAATCGGAAGATTAAAAGGTGTTTCAAGACCTGCTATTGCAACACTTATGCCCACGAGCGAAAATCAAAATACTTTAGTATTAGATGTTGGTGCAAATGTAGATAGTGATGCGAAAAACTTATTCCAATTTGCAATTATGGGTCAAGCTTATGCGCAAGTTGTTTTAAGACTTGATGAACCAATAATTGGACTATTAAGCAATGGAGAAGAAGAGAGTAAAGGAAATGAAGTAACTAAAGAGGCTTATAAGTTAATTTCTAAAGTTCCTAACTTCGCTGGAAATGTTGAAGGAAATGATATCTTCAAAGGAACAGTAGATGTTGTTGTTTGTGATGGCTTTGTAGGTAATATCCTACTAAAAACAGCTGAGGGCGTTGCTGATACTATTAGTAAAATTATGAAGAAAGATTTAAAAAGATCTCTTATATCAATAGCTGGTGCAGTTTTAATGAGAAAGGTTTTTAAAAATCTTAAATTAAAAGTTGATTATGCTGAGTATGGTGGTGCTCCACTTCTTGGAGTAAAAGCACCAGTGATAATATCTCATGGTAAATCAAATCCAAAAGCTATAAAAAATGCAATTTTTCAAGCAATTAATAGTGCTAGCTCAAATTTAGATTCTGTAATTGAGCAAAGATTAGAGAAATATTTAATAAATGAAAGTAGTAGTAAAGAACCTACTCTTTAAGGAAATGATATGAAATATGCGGCTTTTAGGTCAATTGGTGCTTATATTCCATCAAAAATAATGACTAATGCAGATTTTGAAAAAATAATTGATACAAATGATGAGTGGATTACAAAAAGAACAGGTATAAAAGAGAGAAGAATAGCTGAAGATAATGAAGCATCTTCTGATTTAGGTGCAAAAGCTGCAGAAGTTGCAATAAAAAGAGCAAATATTTCTAAAGATGAGATAGATTTAATAATTTGTGCAACAGTTACACCAGATTTTTTATGTATGCCTTCAACTGCTTGTTTGATTGCTTCAAAATTAGATATAAAAGATGTTATGGCTTTTGATGTAAGTGCTGCATGTACAGGTTTTGTATATATTTTAAATATTGCAAAAGCTTTTATTGAATCAGGTTTAAAGAAAAATGTTTTAATAGTTGGAGCCGAAAAATATAGTTCAATTTTAAATTATGAAGATAGAACAACTTGTTTTATATTTGGAGATGGCTCAGGTGCCGCAATAATTAGTGCTACAGATGATAAAAGTGAAGCAATAATTGATATTAGTTGTTCTAGTGACGGAACTTACGAAGATTTAATTAAAACTACTGGTGGTGGAAGTAAACATCCATGTAGTCAAGAGGTTGTAGATGCAAAAATGGCTTGTATCACTATGAAAGGGAATGAGACTTTTAAGCTTGCTGTTAAGACATTGACTTCGGATGTTGTAAAAATTTTAGAAAAACATAATCTTTCAAATAAAGATATTACTCATTTTATTCCTCATCAAGCAAATTATAGAATTATAAAAGCTGTTGGTGAAGCTTTAAATATAAGTGATGAACAAACTGTTGTAACAGTTGATAAGTATGGAAATACATCAGCTGCGTCAATTCCAATGGCTATGAATTATGCTTTTGAGCAAGGTAGAATTAAATCTGGAGATACTGTACTATTTGACGCATTTGGTGGTGGACTAACTTGGGGATGCGCACTATTTAAGTTTTCACCTAAAAAATAGTTATTTAAACTATTTTTTAGTTAAATTTACTATTATTTGGGTTATTTTTAAATATATTCATTGATTTGTTTTTTGGATTTTGATTGATATTTTCCAAAGTTGCACTTATATTTATAAAAACAATATTATCATTTTTAATAATTTGAAAAATCGAACTAAATGGTATTTGAACTAAACTTCCAAAGTTATCTTTCCCAAATCCAGCTTCAAAATATAAACACTCTTCTTTAATGTGTGCTGATTGAAACGTATAGCCAGTTAAAGTAAATAAAGAGAATTTACTCAAATTCTCTTTTATGCTATTTGGTAGCTCAGGATTAAAAGTTATATTTGAAATATTCGCAACAATACTAAAATCAATACCTTTTGATATAAAAAAGTTAAGTTGTTCTTTACAATGATTTTGTATTAATTCCTGAAACTCTAAATTTTCTGTAATATTTTGTGGCAAATTATATCCTTTTATATCTCATTTTTAATTTTTTCAAGCTCTTCTATTTTTGTTATAAATTGCTCTTTTTTATCTTTTACAAAAAGTATTCTATCTTTATTTATCTCTAAATATTGCTCTTTTGAGTATTTTATAATTTTAAATAGATAGTTTCTTTTTGAAGTTAAAAAATCTTCTATTTTTTCAAAACCAAAATTTGCTTTTAATTTTGCTACTATTTCATCTTCTCTTGGACAATTTATAGAGAATCTACTAGGTTCTTTTTTGTATAACTCTTCACTTTCTACTATTTGTTGTTCAAAATGAGCAATAGTTGCTTGAGTTGTTTGAATATATGAATAAGATAATGCCCCATTAAAATATGCAAACTTTTTTCTTAAAGCTGAAATGTTTTCTAAAATTGCTTTATAGAAAAACCTTATAACATTTTCATAAACTTTTGCAGCAAAGTGTCTTGTATTTGAAAACTCAATATCAGATGCAATTTCTCTATTTTTTCTTATAAGCTCATAGTTTTCTTGCCATTTTACAATATCATTTTTTACAATTCTAAAAACTTCTCTAAAAGATTCATCAGTATCTAATTCAACATTTTTAAGTAGCTTTATTGATCTTTTAAACATTTTATCAACAGTTTGATCATCATAAAATAAAGCTTTGTAAATAGCATCACTATCTACCCAAAATGTTTCAAAATCGAATTTTTCTATTTTTTCACCAAATAGTGATTTTGAAGCTTCAAATCTTGTAGATTTTTTTCTTTTTATATTTTTAAATGTTTCATGTGCAATTTTCTCCATTACACTCTCTAGAGAGTTATAGATTGTAAATAGTTCTTTTGAATATTTTTTATAGATATTATCAAAAGCTTCAAGAACTCTAGGTTCACAAGACTCTAAAATTTCAACTAAAGCATCATAAACTTTTATTATTGTTTCATACTCTTTTACTAAAATATCACAAAAATTTCTTAAATCTTTTTTTATAGCAAACTCTTTTGCTTCAGAAGCTTGAGGCCTAATAGTAGTTTCAATAAAATCTAAAACCTCTTGAATATTTGAGTCTTCTAAAAGTTTTGTATTAAGTGTTGTATCAGCTAATTTTATAGTTTTTATTCTATTTTTATGTTCAGATAAAAGTTTATCTATGTTGTTATTATTTTCAATATCACTAGATAAAAGCTCTTTTTTTAACTCAGATAAAAGATTTATATTTTCATCTTCTATTAAAATATCTTTCTCTTTTGCTCTTCCTTCTAATGCTTTTATTGCAGAAATTGGCACAACTTTTGCAAAATATTTACCAAATTTATCTTTTACATAGTTTGTAGTTGTTTCTACTTGTTCAGGAGTTAGTTTATCTTTTTGATTTAAAACACACAAAGATTTATTTTTAAAGTGTTGCATATACTCTTCTAAAACTTGTGCTTCTGATAGTTTTCCAGCATTATCAATAAGTGTTAACCAAATAATTCCTCCAACATCTTTTAATACTCTTTTTGTAACATCTGTATCACTTTGTGATTGAGAGTTAAGACCAGGAGTATCAACAAAAGATATATCTTTTAAAATAGGCATTGGAGCATAAAGAGTAAGATATTTGATGTTTTGCATCTCATCTTTTCTTTGATCTGTAAAATCAGCAATACTTTCTATTGGTGCAAACTCTGTTGCTCCAGAGTAGTATGTAATTTTAAGTTTAAAATCTTCACCATAATTTATAAAATTTACTTTAGAGGTAACTGGAGTAATTCCAGTTGGTAAAATATTTCTTGAGAGTAGGGCATTTAAAAATGTAGATTTTCCAGCACTAAATTGTCCAGTAATTGCAACTTCCATGGGATATCTAGCTCTTTTTAATTGTTTATTTAAAATTGTTTGAAACTGAATTGATGGATAGAATTTTTCATCTAAAAGTTTATCTATTGTTTTTTGAATTTCACCAACTAGACCATCTTCATATACTATCTCTTTTATTGAGTTGTTTTCATGATATTCACTAGCAAAATTTTTTAAAATGTTAAAATTTGCACTCATTATTTTAATCCTTTTATATTTAACACAATATTTTCAAGTTTTTTTATATTTTTGTGTAAATTTATAGATAATTCAGCTTTGTTTTTCTCATTATCTTCAAATGTTGAAATTTTCTCCTGAAGAGTTGCCTCTTCATTTATTAATCTTTGCTCAAACTCTTTTAGAGGAGCATTTAAAGTATCAAAAAAGTTTTCAATTAATAGTGAACTAACTTTTTTTGCTTTTGTTTTAATATCATCTTCAATAGTTTTAAATTGATTTTTTACTATTTCTTCAATATTTCTATCAAGCTCGTTTAATTTTCCTTCTTTTGCATTTGCTACAGCTACTATTATTTGATTAACCATAATTTCATTGTTTGATGTTAAAAAACCACTTTTAAAATCTTCCTGAAAGAATCCTCTAGCATCAAAGTTTTCATTTTTGTGTCCAATTAGAAAACCTAAGTCATGATATTTTTGTTCACATTGTTCGCCTATAGTTTGAGATTTTTTTATAAATTTATATCGATAATCTCTTATAACATCAATAATTCCATCTTTAATTGCAGTTTCAACAATAACTTTTACTCTAGCATTTTCTGGTCTTTTTTTTGTTTTTTCTAAAGAGTATCTAGTATCATTTACAACTCTTTGTTTTATTATATTTTGAAGTTCTAATAATTCACTTTGTAAAAATGTTTCTAAAGAGTCTATATATGATTTGGCATCATTTTTATAATAATTTATATCTTCACTCATAGAATAAAGTACTCTTTTATTTGCATCTTTTTTCTTGTTAAACTCTTTTAACTCTATTTCAAGCTCATCTTTTGATTTATTTAATAAAGTTAGCTCATAGTTATTAAATCCTATTTGTTTCTCTAAAACTCTATTAATTTGAGTTTTTGCTGATTGAATTACTAAATCTCCTTTAGCAGAAGAAGTTCCAAATAGACTCTCCATTAGATAATTTTCTATCTCTAAAATTCCTGTATCTTCCAATGTAAAACCAGCTTCTAGTGCCTCTTTTTCTCTTCCTGTTCTATGTAGAAGTGCCATATAACCTGATATGGGAATAAATTTTATAGTATTTAAAATATGATCTAATTGAGAGTCTTTATTTTGAGCTTTTAGTTGTCTTTGTATTGAAGTTTTAGTATATTGTATAACTTCATCTAGATTTTTTTTACTTACTGTATCAGCTCTTGTAATTACAACTAAAAGTTTTGAAATATTTTGATATAAAACAGCATCTATAATAAACTCAACATCTTTCAAAGTTGCACTCTGACTTACATTCATTAGATGTATCATCATATCACATTTACTAATATACTCTTTTGTAATCTCCTCTCTTTGAATAACAGGGTCATCAAGACCTGGAGTATCAACTATTTCTATACCATCACTTAAGAATTTAAGATTACTACCTAGCTCAACATATTTTACAAGATTACATTTTTTTGCACTATGTTCTGCTGAAGTGTAAGATTTTAAATCATTTATATCAACTTCATCAAATCTTGAAGTTTCTTGTACATAATTTTTTAGATTTTCACCAAAAACTCTATTTGTTTCATCTACAAAATCTCTCATACTTTCTAAACTATTTGCACTATCTTCTATTTTTTGCCACTCTTTCTTATTCCAATAGAAAACTTTTGCATTATCAGTTGGATTATGTTTTACAATAGTTAAATTTGCAGTCTCAGGAACAACGGCACTCCCTAAAATCTCTTTTCCCATAAGTGCATTTAGCATTGTAGATTTTCCTGCATTCATAACACCTGTTATTCCAATAGAGAACTTTTGATTATTCATATAAGAGTTTATATCCTCAAGTTCTATTAAAATTTCTTTGCTTTTTAGCTCTTTTTTTAAATCAATTAAAGTATTTTCAATAATAATTTTTAGATCTTTAAATGGAGTTTTACTCTCACTTTCCATCTTTTTTATATGTTCTAAATCACTATCTTCTATATTTTTATTTTCAAATAGTGATATTAGTTTTTTAAAACCTTCTGTATTTAGTATATTTTGATTATTTAAATACTCAAATGACTCAATTAAAGTAGTAATTAAATTTTTAGAACTTTTTTCATGAATTAATTCAACAATACTGTTTTGTATATTGTGAAACTCATTTATATTTGATGGAGTTTTAATATTTATTTGCTCACAAAGTTTTTTGAAGGAGTTTAAATTTAAATATTTATCATAGTTTTTTCTATTGGCACTAATAATTAATGCGAATATTGTAAAAGTGTTATCATCTAAAATTACATCAAGAGGCTCAAGCTCTAAATTTTTTTGAAAGCTAATACCGTGGTACAACAAAAAGTAGTCATTTGATAAACTCATTAATTCTCTCCTAAATAAAAAAAGTTAAATATCCATAATGATATTTAACTTTTTCTATTATTTAGATTTATGAAGGCAGAACCTTCATAAATAACTATCTAAGTGCTACTAATTTTCTTCTTAAGTAAGCAATTTTATTTTGTAGTGGTAAATGTTTTGGACAATGGTCTTCACAAGCCATTAATGACATACAACCAAATACTCCATCATCATCTCCAACTAACTCATAGAAATCTTCAGCAGTTCTATTATCATGTGGATCTATATCAAATCTTGCAATTCTATTTAATCCAACTGGTCCAACAAAGTTTGGTCTCATTAGCATTGTTCCACAAGAAGCAACACAAATACCACACTCAATACATCTATCTAATTCAAATGTATCATTTGCTACTTTTGGATCAACTCTTTGCTCCATTTTTGAGATATCAACCTCTTCATTTGTATGAATCCATGATTCAACTCTTTTGCTCATAGCATCCATCCATTTACCTGTGTTTACTGATAAATCTTTTATTAGTTCAAATGCAGGCATAGGCATTAATTGTAATTTTCCAGTTGGATAGTTTGCAATTAGTGTTCTACAAGCAAGTGCAGGTTTTCCATTTACCATCATTCCACAGCTTCCACAAATTCCAGCTCTACATACGAAGTCAAAAGATAAATCAGCATCATAGTTTTCTCTAATTAAGTTTAATGCAATAAAAAGAGTCATACCTGGAGTCTCTTCTAGCTTAAACTCTACAAAGTGAGGTTTTGAAACCTTACTTCTAGGATTATATTTAAGAACTGAAATTGTAATTTCTCTACCTTTTTGTGCGCTCATTATTTATCTCCTGCTCTTTCATTTTTCTCTTTGTAGTTCATAGGTAAACTAAATGGCATTAATGCATCTTGAATTTCATGTCTATCTTTACCTTCATTTTGCATTTTCTCAGTTATACTATCAACTTGTTCTTGTCTAACTGCTGATAATTCATGTTCAATAATCATACCCTTCGCACCATATCCTCTAAATGCAGGTGGCATCTCCATTTTCATAATATCAAGTGGTTCATAAGTAACAGTTGGTTCCATATCATTTTTATTTGGCCAAGATGTAAGAGTTCTATTTAACCAATTTTTATCATCTCTCATTAAGAAATCTTCTCTATAGTGAGCACCTCTAGATTCTGTTCTATCTCTTGCACCTTTAGCAACACAAAGTGCTATTTTTAACATTTTTGGAACTCTATAAGCTTCTTCTAATTCTGGATTTCCAGCTTTTTCTTTTGATTTAACTGTAATTTTTTTAGTTTTAGCTAATAGATCTTTTAACTCTTCAACAGCCTCTTTTAGTGGTTCACCACTTCTAAAGATACCAACTTTCTCATCCATTAACTCTTTCATTCTATTTTTAATTTTGAAAATATCTTCATTTCCATTGTAAGATAGAATTTCATCAATATATGCTTCTTGCTCATCAACAAATTTTTGAACAACAGAAGTTGGAATTGTTACATCATTTTCTAAACAGAAATCTGCAAAATAGTTTCCAATAATCATACCAGCAACAACTGTTTCAGAAACTGAGTTTCCTCCAAGTCTGTTAAATCCGTGCATATCCCAACAAGCAGCTTCTCCACAAGCAAATAGACCTTTTAGGTTTTGTGACTCACCAGTTGGTTTTGTTCTAATTCCACCCATTGAGTAGTGTTGCATTGGAAGAACTGGTGCCCAACCTTTTGGACCCTCATCAGCAGGATCAATACCGTTGAAAATTTGACATATCTCTTGAACATCTCTTAAGTTTTTCTCAATATGCTCTCTTCCTAAAATAGAGATATCTAGCCAAACATGGTATCCATAAGGAGAAGGAACACCTTTTCCATTTCTAATATGCTCAATCATTCTTCTTGAAACAACGTCTCTTGATGCTAATTCTTTTTTCTCAGGCTCATAATCTGGCATAAATCTGTGACCATCAACATCTCTTAAAATTCCACCATCTCCTCTACAACCCTCTGTTAATAAAATTCCTGATGGAACAATTGGAGTTGGATGGAATTGTACAGCTTCCATATTTCCTAAAGTTGCAATTCCAGTCTCTAAAGCAATAGCAGCACCTGTTCCTTCACAAATTACAGCATTTGTAGTTTGTTTAAATACTCTTCCATATCCACCTGTTGCAATACAAGTTCCTTTTGCAACATAAGCTTCTAATTCACCTGTAATTAAATCTCTAACAACAGCTCCATAACATCTTCCATCTTCATGAATTAAACTAATTGCTTCTTTTCTATCTCTAATATCAACATTATGTTTTAAAGCTTCATTTGCAACACCAAATAGCATTGTGTGTCCAGTTGCATCAGCTGTGTAACATGTTCTCCATTTTTTAGTACCACCAAAATCTCTTGAAGTGATAAGTCCGTGTCTATCTTCATCTTCTGTTATAGTTGTTTTTTTAGCATTAATAACAGCTTCTCTAGTACCTTTTTCAACTCTTGACCAAGGAACCCCCCAGCTTGCTAACTCTCTAATAGCTTTTGGTGCAGTGTGTACGAACATTCTAGCAACATCTTGATCACATCCCCAGTCACTACCTTTTACAGTATCTGCAAAGTGTAAATCTTCATTATCTCCATCAGACATTTTAGAGTTTCCTAAAGATGCTTGCATACCACCTTGAGCAGCAGCACTATGAGATCTTTTAACTGGAACTAAAGATAAAACAATTGTACTTAATCCCTTTTTTTGTGCAGCAACAGCAGCTCTAAGACCTGCAAGTCCTCCACCAATTACTAATGCATCACAGTAATTAATTTTCATTATGCGATTCCTCCAACACTTTTAGTTTTTAAGTCATAATTCATTATATGTGCAGATGGTTTAAATGAATCTCTAGGAATATTATTTTTAGAGTTTTCGTAACCAATTTTCATATAAGCCGCAAGTGATGCAAATCCTAAAACTAAGAAAAATACTGTTAACGCCCATTTAAGTTTTTTAAGTGCTTTTCTTGTTGCTTTTGGATTTTCACCATCAAACCATCCCCATTTTACACAAAGTCTATAAAGACCAATTGTTCCATGGAATTCAACAGCTAATAATAAAAGAATATATAGTGGCCACATATATTCATCCCAAACTCTAGCACTACTTTCGTAAGGACCTATTTGGTCAGGGTGAGTCATAATTACATATAAATGCACTGATCCTAGGAAGAACATTGCAAATCCTGTAAATGCCTGTGTAAACCATAATTTTGTATCATCATGTCCCATACTTTTTGAATGAGCTTTAATTACTTGGTACTGTTTAAAGTTACCTGGTAATTTTCTCATTCCTAAAGCAGCATGAACAATAAAAATAACAAAAATAACAAGTGCAGCAATAGATACTAAAAGTGGATTTCCATCTTCAAATATAAAGCTACCTTCTAATAATTTTGTAACTTGGTACATAAAATCATTTGACACCAATATTGATGCAACAAGCATCATATGTGCCCACATAAATAAAGCTAAAAAACCACCTGTAAAACTTTGAATAAAGTCAAGTTTTGCAGGTAATCTACTTTTTCTTCCTTCTTCGGTTTTCCCTAAATAACCCTCTACTAGGTCACTCATTTTCTATCCTTTTCTTTAGATTTAGATTTCATAACATAATATCAAATTATAGGTTTAAAATTAATCAATAAAAAAGCTTTTTGTTAAAAAAAAATAAAAGATTGTAGAAAAGTGACATTTAGCCCATTTTCAGTGGACTAAATGTTAAAATAAAGTTTTATAGTGTTACTAAAATACTCACTATAAAAATAGAGATTTTACAGCTAATTGTGCAAAATTTATTAAAGTATCAATATTTAATGCTGGAATAAAGAATACAACAGCAGAACCAATACCACCAACAACAGTTAAAACAGCAACAAAAAGTATTGCATATGTAGATACTCTACTGTCGTTGAAATCTTCACTTATGCACTCCTCTTTTGGAGGATAAAAATACATAACAGCAATTAATCTTAAATAGTAATACATTGAAACTATTGTTGCAAAAATTGCAAAAATTGCTAATGCAACATATCCAGCTTTTAATGCTTCTGTAAATACATAAACTTTTCCTATAAAACCTATAGTTCCAGGAATTCCTGCAAGTGATAACATAAATATTGTCATCATTGCAGCTAAAAATGGTCTTTGCTTTGCTAAACCTTTAAAATCATCAAAAGTAACTTTAATGTTTGTCTCTGAAATAATATGAGAAGCTAATCCAAATGCTCCTAGTGCAGATACTAAATAAGCAATTAAATAGAACATTATAGAGTAAGCTGCTTCAATATTTAGTATTGAATTATTTGCATAACTTAAAGAGATAAAAGCAAGAAGTAAATAACCTGTGTGTACTATAGAAGAAGCTGCTAACATTCTTTTTACAATATCTTGAGTAATAGCAAGCCAAGTTCCAAATAGAAGAGTTAAAATAATTACAACTTGTAAAATAGTGTCCCAAAAATCTATAATTGGAGCTATATAATCTAATATTAATCTCATAAAAAATGAGAATATAGCAATTTTAAATGTAGATGCCATATATGCTGTAATAATCATAGGAGCACCTCTATAGATATCTAATACCCAAGACTGGAAAGGAAATGCTGCAATTTTGAAAAGGAAAGTAAATAAAATTAGTGTTAAACCAACATATAAAAGCTCAAGATTTGAACCATTACTTGCTTGAATATACGAATAAATATCTGCCAAATTTGTACTTGCGACAGTACCAAAAACTAAAACAAGTCCTAATAGGAAAAATGCACCAATAAATGCACCAAGTACTAAATATTTAAAAATAGCTTCAACTCTTTTTGAATCATCACTATTGTAACCAACCATAATATATACACTAAATGATGCAATTTCTAATGCAATAAATGCAGTTATTAGCTCATTTGCTTGCGCTAAAACCATCATTCCAAAAAGAGCAAAAAGTAAAATACTAAAAAATTCACCTTTGAAATAACTTCTATGTTGTAAATAGTGTTCACCAATTAAAATTGTCAATAAAGTACCTAAAATTAATAAAATATTAAAGAAATTTGAAAAAGTATCAAAAGTTAAAACATTATTTAAAAAACTATCATAAGGCTGAATAGAATATAGAGTATTTGCATTTAAAAGTGCAAATGCTAAAGCTATAACTAAAAATAGTGAAGATACAAAAATATGACTTTTTACACTAATTTTTTCATACATACTCATAAACAGAAGAGCAATAGCCCCAAATAAAACCAGTAAAGTTGGAATTAAATAAATAAAATTACTCATCTTGTTGCTCCAATTTGTAAAATATCTTGTAAGTAGTGTGTAACTGTTGGTTCAAATTTATCTATAAAAACTTCTGGATAAAATCCCATAATAAACACTAAAACAACCCATGGAACAAGTCCAACAATCTCTTTGATTTTTAAATCTCTCATATTAAGTTCAGCTGAACCTTCTGGTCTATCTTGCAAAATTGCTCTTTGAAACATCCAAAGCATATAAGAAGCTCCAATAATAACTGATAAAGCAGCAATAACACCTAGATAAATATTAAAGTTAAATACACCAAAAATTATAAGTAATTCAGAAACAAATCCATTTGTACCTGGAAGTCCAACATTTGCAAAAAGCATAACAGCAAAAACGAATGTAAATATAGGAGCTTTTTTTGAAATTCCACCTAAATCTTTTATAGTTTTAAATCCTGTTTGTTCTTGCATTAATCCTACAAGTAAAAATAGGGCTCCTGTAGCAATTGCGTGAGCAATAATTAAATATAAAGCTCCATTTATACCATAAGAGTTTAATGAAAAAATACCAGCAGCTATAAAACTTAAGTGTGAAGCTGAAGAGTATGCAAACATTCTTTTAATATCATCTTGCATAAGTGCAGCTATTCCAAAGTACACAAGACCAAATAGACCAATAATTACAAACCAAGTTGAAAACTCAATATAAACCTCTGGAAATAGTGGTATCATAAATCTTAAAACAGCATAAACTCCTAGTTTTGCCATAATCGATGATAGTAAAAATACAGCACCAGTTGGAGCATTTTTATATGTTTCCATAATCCAAGTATGAAGAGGAAATAGTGGAATTTTTATTGCAAATGCTACTAAAAATCCTAAAAATAACCAAACTTTTGTATTGTAATCAAGTATTGATATTTGCATTAATTTATCATAAGCAAAAGACCACACACCAAACTCACTATGATAAGCAACTCCTAGATATAAAATTGCTACAAGCATTAAAAGTGAACCAGCCATTGTATAAACAGTTACTTTGATTGTTGTGAAAACTTTATCACCAAATCCAAATTGACCAATCATAAGAAAAACTGGTAAAAGCATAATTTCCCAAAAGAAGTAGAAAAGAACAACGTCTAATGAAAGTAAAGTTCCTGTTACACCAGTTTGAACTAAAAGCATATTTATCCAATAACCTTTAGTTTTGCCTTCCCATAAGAGAAGGTATGAAGTTGGAATTAAAATTGCAATCATCATTAAAATTGTTAATGAGATTCCATCTAAACCAATATAGTAGTTTATACCATATGTTTCAATCCAAGCAACATTTGTTACAAATTGCATTCCAGAACTTGGTTCAAATTCTAAATAAAGTTTAAGCACAAGTGCTAAAATAACTGTAGTTGTAAGAAATGCAATATTTCTAATAGTATTTACATCTCTAGTTGTTATCATTAAACCTATTGCTACAATAGCAGGTAAAAATATAATAAATGAAAGAATATCTGCACTCATATTATAACCCTAATTTTAAATATAGATATACAAATATACAAGTCATTCCAGCAAGCATAAACAGTGCATAGAACCGTACATTTGCATTTTGTATTAATGCTACTTTTCTTCCAATAGCTACAAAATAGATTGAAGATTTCATAATAAATGCATCAATAATTTTTGCATCTAAAACTTTATCAATAAAACAAGATATTGCTTTTGAAGTTTTAACAAATAAAATATCATAAAGCTCATCAACATAAAGTTTTCTTCCAACAAAACCAACTTCAAGTTCAGGTTTTTCTAAATCAAATCTTGCATATTTTTTATATGCAATAAATATACCAAAAGAGGCAACTAGAACTGAAAGAGCCATTAAAATATACTCTGTACTATGAGATAGAGTAATTGTTTTTGAATTTAAGCTTCCAAGCCAAGTATCTACCATATGTGTTCCACCAAATATAGAAGGTAGATTTAAAAATCCTGCTGTAACAGCACCTACTGCTAATACTACAAGTGGGAAAGTGATAGTTTTACTTGTATATACATACTCTTTTTTATGATGATTTGGTGTAACAAAAACAACAAAATATAGTCTAAACATATAAAATGCAGTTAAAAATGCAGTAAATAGTGCTATACCATAAATTAAGTAGTGACCTTCTTGAAATGCTGCTGCTAAAATTGCATCTTTAGAGAAGAACCCAGAAAATGGTGGAATTCCTGAAATTGCAATAACTCCTATTAAGAATGTTGCAGAAATTATTGGCAATATTGCTCTATGTTTAGCAATATTAAAAATATTTTGTTCATGATGAAGTGCAATTATAACTCCACCAGCTCCCATAAATAGCATTGCCTTAAAGAATGCATGTGTGAAAACATGAAATAATCCACTTGAGTAAAATCCAAGTCCAACAGCTATAAACATATAACCTAATTGACTCATAGTTGAGTATGCAAGTATTTTTTTAATATCTGTCTGTTTTGTTGCAATAATAGCAGCAAGAAGAGCTGAAAATGCTCCAATATATGCTATGAATATTCCAATTTCTTCTATTCCTGTATATAAGAAATTAAATCTCGCAACCATATAAACCCCAGCTGTAACCATTGTTGCTGCGTGAATTAGTGCAGAAATTGGTGTTGGACCTGCCATTGCATCTGGAAGCCAAGTATATAGTGGAATCTGAGCTGATTTTCCCATAGCTCCTACAAATAATAATATACCAGCTAATAAAAGCCAACCATTTGATGCATTTGATAAATTTGCTTCAATTGAAGAGAAAGATAGATCAACTTGACCTAATGCAAAAAATAGTGTTGCAACTCCTAAAAGGAACCCAAAATCTCCAACTCTGTTTACAATAAATGCTTTATTTGCAGCAATAACATTATTTTTTTCACCATAATAGAATTTAATTAAAAGGTATGAACAAACTCCAACACCTTCCCAACCTATAAATAAAATTATTGGATTGTCTGCAAGTACAAGAATCAACATTGATGCTAGGAATAGATTAAAGTAAGCAAAAAATTTACCAAAACCTTCATCATCTTTCATATATCCAACAGCATAGATGTGAATTAACCAACCAACAAAAGTTACAAACATTGACATAAAAATAGATAAATTATCACCCAAAAATGCCATATCAATATTTAAGTTTTCAACATTTAACCATGTAAATATATGTTGCTTAAATATAATTTTTTCTTCAATCATTCTTAAAAATAGACTAAGAGTTATTAAAAAAGAGATTAAAGGAGTTAATGTTCCAATTATTGCAAAATAATTTTCTGATATTTTTTGTTTTTTGATATTATAAAAATATAAACCACCATTTAAAATAGCCCCAAGTAAAGGAGCTAATATTATCCAAACTAAAAGATTTGTACTCATCTTTTTTCTCCTTGAGATAGAGATGTAAATAGATCTGTATCCAAAGATTTTTTAGATCTAAACAGCAATATTACTATTGATAGAAATATTGCAGCTTCAGCTGCAGCAATTGATATAACCATAATTGAAACAATTTGAGGATCAACATTAAAATGGTATCTAGCAAATGTTACTAAAAATAGATTTATAGCATTTAACATAAGTTCAAGTGACATATAAATCACAAAAATATTTCTTCTAGCAATTACTCCAATTGCACCAATTGAGAATAAAATCATAGATACAAAAGCATAAGAAGTTAATGATATCATTTTTTAATCCTCCTTTGAAGTTATTTTAGTTTTTCTTCTTTTTGCAAGAACAACAGAACCTACAAGTGCAATTAGAAGTAAAATAGATATTAATTCAAATGCTATAATCCACTCATTATAAAGAATAAGCCCAACTGGTTTTATAGTTCCAAAATCACCTTCTATAGGATACAAATCTTTACTAGGTAAATTTGATACAGCTTTTAAAACTAAAATATTTAGAGGAATCATTAAAATAGCACCAAAACCAATAAGCATAAACTTTTTAGGTTCTTTTGGTAAATCCTCTTCTTTAATATTTAAAAACATTAAAATAAATAGAATTAAAGCCATAATAGCACCAGCATAAACGATAATTTGTACCATAAACAACAAAGTTGCATTTAAAAGTGCAAACATTCCAGCAACACTTAGCATAGTAATTAAAAGCCCCAATGCACTAAACATTGGACTTTTGTAAACTAGCATAGCTATAGCACCAGTAATTGCAAAAAATGCTAAAGCAATAAATAGTATATCAGCCATTATTCAAAATCCTTTGATCTCTCATTTTTCATAAGAGCTTTTTTATCTAATACAAACTCTTCTCTAGTTGAAGCTGTAAAAGAGAAAATTCCAGTATCCATTCTTATTGCATCACATGGACAAGCTTCTACACAATATCCGCAAAATACACACTCAAGAAGATCTATTTTAAACTCTTTTGGTCTTTTTTCATCAACACCATCAAATCTCTCTTCAGCTTCTATAAATATACATTCAGCAGGACATGCTGTAGCACACATAAAACAAGCAACACATTTTTCAGTTCCATCATCATGTTTTGTAAGTCTATGAACACCTCTATATCTTTCCGTTATATCACTTGGTTGAACCTCTGGATATTGTAAAGTACTTACCCCTTCTACATCTCTTAGATTTTTAAAGAAGTGTTTAAAAGTTGTTTTCATTCCACCAGCAATAGCAGGAATGTATAGCTTATCTCTAAATGAACTTCCATATCTTGGTACTATTTTTATTGCCATCTTAATTTCCTAACACAACAACAATCGCTGTTATTACAATATTTAATAAAGCTAGAGGAATTAGAACTTTCCATCCTAGCATTTGTAGTTGGTCATATCTAATTCTTAAAACAGTCCATCTAACCCACATATAAACAAAAGCCATCATAAAAAATTTAACCATAAAAGTTCCAACTTGAATAACAGCTGTTGCAATATTTACTCCATTTGTTCCAAGTCCATTTATTAAAAATGATATTAAAATTCCCATGATTACCAAACACAATGACCAGAAAATAATAGTTAATATTTTTGTCTCTTTTTCTCTGCTTGTATCATTTCCAACTCTTTTGTTATTTTTCTTCATCCATCTTGTAAATATAAAAATTTTAATTGGAAGTAAAATAACTATTGCCAAAATAACATAATTTATATTTGCTTGAATAGTTGCTGTATCCATCCAAGGAATTTGATAACCACCAAAAAATAGTGTTACTATTAGCGCACTTGAAGCACTCATAGCTGCATATTCACCAACTTGGAAAAGTCCAAATTTCATTGCACTATACTCTGTATGATATCCAGCAACTATTTCACTCTCTCCTTCTGCTAAGTCAAAAGGCGCTCTATTTGTCTCTGCAAATGAACAAACAATAAATATAATAGCAGCTAATGGTTGAATAAATATTCCCCACATAGGAATAACTCCCAAATAAGTTCCTGTTTGTGCATTTACAATATCTGTTAAATGGATTGTACCGTAAGATATAATCATAGATATAATTGATAATCCCATAGCAGCTTCATAAGAGATAACTTGAGCAGAAGCTCTAATTGAACCTAAAAGTCCATATTTACTTTGAGATGAATAACCACCTAAAATAATCCCATAAACACTAAGCCCAGCAAATGCTAAAAACCACATAATTCCAAGCTCATTTGGTATAGCTTGCATTGTGTGAGCTTTTCCATCTATTGTTAAAACATCAGCATAAGGGATAACTGCAAAAGTTAAAAATGAAGCTATAAATACAATAGCAGGAGCAATTGTAAAGAAAAACTTATGCTTTATATGAGAAGGTGTGAAATCTTCTTTAAATATAAGTTTCAACATATCAGCAACTGCTTGAACAAGACCACCTAGTCTTATAACTCCAATGCTACATCTATTTGGACCACTTCTATCTTGAATAAATCCAGCAATTCTTCTTTCCCACCAAACCCAAAGTGGTGTTAGCCCAACAGCAAGAACGACTGATAAGGCAATATTTACAATAATTATAATTGTAGTACTCATATAGTTCCTTTTTCAATCATAGATTTAATATTCTCTATAATCGTTGTAATTGTAGGCATAGGACTATTTTTATCTAATTTAGAAACAACTTTTTGTCTTATTCCATCACAGTTTATGTATGAACCACTTTTTTCATAAAAAGATGCAACAGGAACTGCAATATCTGAATTTCCTACTGTTAAACAGTGGTTAGAGAATAAAGATATAAGTTTTTTATTTTCAAGTAAATTTAATTTATCTTCAAAATAACTATTTTCTAAAACAAAAATAGTTTTTGCTTCATTTAAAGCTTTTTCAAAAAACTCTTTAGTTTCATCTATTTGAAGTTCTTTAAAAGATGCTCTATTTGCAGTTTTATCAGCTTTTTTTAACCAATCATCTGCAAAAGATTCATCAAAAGTATTTGGAGAATAACCACTTAGTTTTATATTTAATTTATCTGCGAGCGCTTTTACATTTATCATCTCTTCATAAGATAAATTAGGACTTAAAAGTATTAATTTATTATCATGACTTGATAACTCTTTGAAGATATTAATAATAGCATTTGAAATATTTGTCTCATTTTTATTAATTAATGCAGTTGTAAATCTATTTGTTGCATCATTTTCATAAGATAATCTTCCATAATCACACATAAACCAACCGTTTACTGCTCTATTTGTTCTTGGTCTAAATCTATAAATCATATCATCTTTATATTTCTCTTTTCTATGATCTACATTTATATTACACCCTTTTGAACAACCATTACAAATAGCTTCAAAACTTTGTAAAAACCAAACTCTTTGTTTAAATCTAAAATCTTTGCTTGTTAATGCTCCAACAGGACATAAATCAACAACATTCATTGCGTATGGGTTATCTAAAGGACGTCCAGGAAATGTCCCAATCACAGAGTGATCTGTTCTATCTATAACTCCTAGTTCTGCCGTTTTTGTAATATCTTTACAAAATCTTACACATCTAAGACATAAAACACATCTCTCTTGATCCAGCATTACATTTGAACCTAAATCAACTCTTTTTCTTGCATGATTTTTATCATCAAGATTTACTCTTGAAGCATAGAAACCAGATTCCATATAGTAATCTTGTAGTTTACACTCACCAGCTTGATCACATGTAGGACAGTCTATTGGGTGATTTATAAGTTCAAGTTCTAAAATATCTTTTCTAACACTCTCTATTTTTTCACCTTTTGTTCTTACAATCATTCCATCTTTTATAGGTGTATCACATGCAATTTGAGGTCTTTTTTGCCCCTCTATTTCAACCATACACATTCTACAATTTCCATCTTTTCCCAACGCTTGATGATAACAAAAGTGAGGGATATGGATTTTTTCATCCAATAGTTTATCAATTAACAAGCTACCTTTGGTAGCTTGAAATTGAACTCCATTAATTGTTATACTAACTTGATCAGCCATAAATTCATATCCCCTTATTTTTTATTTACCTGTATATAATTGTCTAGGTCTAGCAATTTTATGTTTTGGATCTCTTTTAAACTCTGCCCATTGAGCAATCCATCCTGGAGTTCTTCCTATAACGAAAATCGGTGTAAACATCTCTACTGGAATTTTAAGTGCTGTTAAAATTACTCCTGAATAGAAATCAATATTTGGATATAGACCTCTTTCTTTAAAATAATCATCACTTAAAGCTGCTTCTTCAACTGCTTTTGCAATATCAAGAAGTTTAGAATCTAAGTTCAATTTCTCTCTTAATTGATCTTGTAAACCTTTTAATGTTTCAGCTCTAGGGTCTCTGTTTTTATAAACTCTATGTCCGAATCCCATTAATCTAAATGGATCATTTTTGTCTTTAGCTTTTGCTATAAAGCTAGGAACATTTTTTACATCACCAATCATTCTTAACTGATCCATAACTTTTTCATTTGCTCCACCATGAGCTGCACCCCAAAGTGCTGAAATACCAGAAGCTATTGCAACATATGGGTGAGCTTCAGTTGAACCAACATTTCTAACTGTTGTTGTAGAAGCATTTTGTTCGTGGTCTGCATGAAGAGTTAAAATAGCATCAAGAGCATCAACTTCAATTTGACTAATTTCTTGATTTGAACCATCAGCTAAATGTTTCATTTTTCCACCTGGATATGCTCTTAGCATATACAAGAAGTTTTCTGTGAAATATCTGTCAATATCTGGATAAATCATAGGTGTTCCAATTGAGTTTCTATAAGCCATAGCTGCAATTGTTGGCATTTTTGCCATAATTCTATTTTGCATAGTTCTAAACTCTTCTTCATCTTCTAAATGTAAGTGGTCTTTATAAAATGCAGATAGTGCCATTGTTGAAGCTGCCATTGTTGCCATTGGGTGAGCTCTATCAGGTAAGGCATCAAATAGTCTTATAATTCCCTCATCAACAAAAGATCTATGTCTTATTTCTAAATCAAGATTTTTTGACTCATCTTTTGTTGGTAGTCTTCCATTCATCAGTAAATATGATACATCTAAAAATGAGTGTTTACCAGCTAAATCAGCTATATCAATTCCTCTATATTTTAGCTCAGAGTTTTCACCATCTATAAAAGTAATTTTTGACTCACAAGCTGCTGTTGAAGTATATCCAGGGTCAAATGTAAACATTCCTGAATCTTTATAAAAAGTAGAAATATCTACAACACTTGGTCCTCTTGTACCATCAATAATATTGTACTCATAAGATTTACCAGTTCTGTTATCTGTGAAAGTCATTGTATTTTTTGCCATTTTTTCTCCTTATTTTTGATTATTTTTTATATAAGCGTCAAATTCACTTCTAAATTTTTTTACAATACTTGCTATAATATCTTTAACAGCAGGTGCAAAAACACAAACTGTTTTTCCATTCATAGTTTCGCAAACATCAAGTATAGTTTGTAAATCATTTGAAGAGCCACAACCCTCTATAATATCTCTTATAATTTTATCAATCCAACCACAACCCTCTCTACAAGGAGTACATTGTCCGCACGACTCATGATGATAAAATTCAATAATATTTTTTGCAACTTCAACCATACATGCACTATCATCAATTACAATCATACCTCCTGTACCTAAAGTTGAACCTATATCCCACATTGATTCATAATCTAATACAGCTTTTTCTACTTCATCAGCTGTTAATATAGGACATGATGTTCCACCTGGAATAACAGCTTTTAACTTTTTACCATCAAGCATCCCACCACCAACTTCATTTAAGAAATCAATCATCTTATTTCCATATTGAAGCTCATAAACACCTGGGTTTTTAACAGGTCCTGAGATTGCAAAAAGCATAGTTCCTGGAGATTTTTCTGTACCATATTTTGTGTATCCTTCAGCACCATTTTCAACAATATTAGGAACAGACGATATAGTTTCAACGTTATTTACAGTTGCAGGATCACCATAAAACCACTCACACTCTTTTCCATGTGGTTTTAATCTTGGGTGTCCTCTTTTTCCTTCAATTGATTCAATAAGTGCAGATTTTTCTCCACAAATATATGCTCCTCCACCTCTATGAACTGTAATATCAACTTTAAAATCATATTTATCCATGATTTTATCACCGATAATTTTTGCTTTATAAGCCTCTTGAATGGCTTCATTTAATCTATCAATGAAAAATTTATACTCACCTCTTATATAAATGTAAGCATGATTTGCTTGAATTGCCCAACAAGTACAGATAATTCCTTCTATTAAAAGATGTGGATCGTATTGGAAAATTTGTCTATCTTTAAAAGTCCCAGGTTCACTCTCATCACCATTTACAATTAAGTATCTTGGTCTTTCATCAACTGGAGGCATAAGTTCCCATTTAGGACCACATGCAGCTCCTCCTCCACCTTTTCCTCGTAGCCCTGATGCAGTAACTTCAGCAGTAACTTCTTCAGGTTTCATAGTGAAAAGTTTATCTATTGAAGAGTATCTTCCATTTGCAAGAGCAACTTCAAGTTTGTGTGAATTTGGGATATCAAAATTTTTACTTACTATTTTAGTTATCATTTTTGCACTCCCAAATTATTTTTTCTAATTTCTCTTTTGTTAATTTTCCGTGATAAACATTGTTTAATGCAATCATTGGAGCATCTCCACAGGCACCTTGACACTCAACTTCACTAAAAGTAAAAAGTCCATCAGCACTTGTTTGACCAGGTTCTAATCCTAAAGTATCTTTTATAAAAGCTTTAAGTTCTCTTGCACCCATTAACATACAAGATACAGTTTTGCATAGCTCAATATGATATTTTCCAATAGGTTTTAAGTTAAACATTGTATAAAAAGTTGCCACTTCATATACTTGCATTGGACTTTTTTGAACTTTTTCTGCTACATAAACCATAGCTTCAGGGCTTACCCAACCTTCTTGCTCTTGTACCAACCAAAGAGCTGGTAGCATACAAGAGTCAATTTTTGGATATCTAGAAGCATACTCTTGAAATTTTGCTTCATTTTCTGGTGTATATTTAAAACTACTCATTATCTATCAAACTCCCCAGCAATAAAATTCAAGCTAGCCATTGTAACAACAGCATCAGCTAACATAGTACCTTCAACTATTTTTGAATAAGCAGCCAAAGAATAAAAACATGGTGGTCTACATTTAACTTTATATGGTCTTCCGCTTCCATCACTTATAATAAAGAAACCTAACTCTCCATTTGTAGCTTCTGTTGAACTATAATACTCACCTTTTGGAACTAAAGTTCCTTCAAATGTAAGCTTAAATTGATTCATTAAACCTTCAATGTTTCCATAAACATCTTTTTTATTTGGTAATACAAGATTTGGAGCATAAACATTTATAGCACCATCTGGCATATTTTTCATAGCTTGTCTAATGATTTTTATAGATTGAATAGACTCTTCAAATCTACACATCATTCTGTCATAAACATCACCATGACTTCCAATAACTACATCAAAATCAAAGTTTTCGTATCCATAATATGGTTTATCTTTTCTTAAGTCATGAGCAACTCCAGCTGCTCTTAAGTTTGGTCCAGAAATACCATTTGCTAATGCAAAATCAGGTTTTATAACTCCAACGTCTTGAGTTCTATCATGGAAAAGTTTATTGTGAGCTATTAAAGATAGAACATCTTCTATCGCTTTTTCAGATGTTTTTAAAACTTCTTCTAAATCTTTATCAAAACCATCATATAAATCAAACTCTAAACCACCAATTCTTGTATAAGTGTTTGTAAGTCTTGCACCTGTAAGTTTTGATAATAAATCATAAGCTTGATCTCTTGCTCCAAATAAGTACCATAAGCTTGTAAGACCACCTAAATCAACCATATTTGCAGCATTACAAACAAAGTGGTCAATTATACGGCTTAATTCACCAATAACAACTCTTATCATCTTTGCTCTTGGAGTTATCTCAATTTTCATCATATCTTCGATAGCTTTTGCCCATCCGATATTATTTAAAATAGCACTACAGTAATTTAATCTATCTGTATATGGAATTACTTGAGAGTAAGTGTGGTGCTCGCAAGCTTTTTCAAAACCTCTATGTAAATAACCAATTTCAGTTACACAAGCAGCTATAGTTTCACCTTCAAGTGCAACAAAGTTTCTTATAGTTCCGTGACTTGCTGGATGAGAAGGTCCAACATTTAAAAGCATTAAATCTGCAATCTCTTCATCTGTATATCCTTTTGATTTAAGAAGAGGTAACATCTCATCCATTAAATCATCAGTTTCTGTACAAATTTGTCCTTGAGTTATTTTGTAATCTTTTCTTAAAGGATGACCAACAAATTGTTTATGATTTAAAACTCTTTTAAGATTTGGATGATTTAAAAATATTACACCATATTGATCATAAGCTTCTCTTTCAGCCCAATTTGCAGAAGGAAAAATATCACTAACTGTATCAACACTTAAAGTTTCATCACTTACAAATGCTTTTACCGTAGTCTCTTTTTTAAAATCACTACTTCTTAAGACATAAACAACTGCAAATCTTGATGGAGTAGAGTCTGGAAATTTTGAATAATCAACTGCTGTCATATCTAAAAGAATTGTAAAATCATCATCTTTTTTTAATTTTAAAAGAGTTGCTCTTAAATCTTTTGAATCAACTAATAAATCACATTTAAGCATCTAAAAATCCTTTATACTCTTTAACTCTATCTTTAATAATTGACTCATTTTTAGCTTTTTCTTGAATTCTCATGATTGCATCAAGAACAGCTTCTGGTCTTGGTGGACAACCAGCAACATACTCATCAACTGGAATAATTTCATCAATACCTTGAACTGTTGCATAATTGTCATAAAAACCACCACTACAAGCACATGCACCCATAGATATTACCCATTTTGGTTCACACATTTGCTCATAAATTTTTTTCAAAATAGGAGCTTGTTTATATGAAATAGTTCCAGCAACTATTAATAAATCTGCTTGTCTTGGAGAGAATCTTACAACTTCAGCTCCAAATCTTGAAACATCATATCTAGCAGCAGCAACTGCCATAAACTCAATACCACAACAAGCTGTTCCAAATGCCATAGGCCAAAGAGAATATGACCTTCCCCAGTTAATAGCTGCATCTAACTTTGTAGTAAGTATGCTATCTCCTAAACTCGATTCAACTCCTAATCCCATGATAAAGCCTTTTTCTTATAGATATAAATTAATCCAATAAATAACAGTCCCATAAAGATAAACATCTTAAATAGTCCAGCAACTCCAAGATCAACAACATTTACAGCCCAAGGAAACATAAAAATCACCTCTACATCAAAAAGTAAAAATGAGATAGCAACCAAATAGAATTTTACAGAGAATCTATTGTTTGTTGTTCCAACAGGATTTGTAACTCCACTTTCATAGACATTGTTTTTAAGAACAGAGTCTTTATTTTGAGGACCAATAAATTTGGTAAGCATAAAAACAACTGCAAGAATCACCCCAATGGCAATAAATATAGCAGATGCTAACATTAATTCAGCAGACATCTTTTTTCCTATTTTTATAAATTGTAATCAGACTTTGATTGTACACAAATTTTTTAAACTAAACAATTTTAAAGCTGTTTTATAATCAATTAAAAACTTAAGTGTGAAAAAATGTAATACTTTCTAATCTTGACAAATTCACTATATATAAAATATCTAAAATATAAGGTTTTTCTTAATTAAAACTTAATTTTAATTTGCTACAAAAAGGAACATAAAGAGATATTAAAGAAGATGATGATAGAGTAAATTCTTATTTAAACCCAAAGGAAAAATAATGAAAAGAGCGATAGCACTTTTAGAAAAACACAATCTTTTAAAAATAATTTCTGATGAACTTGATATAAATTTAGAAATTCCACATATTGCTTATGTAGAGGTTAAAAAAGCCGATTCAAAAGCAATTTTGTTTACAAATGTAGTAGATAGAAAAAATGGTAAGAAGTTTAAAGAACCTGTATTAATGAATGTTTTTTGTAATGAAGATGCAGTTAAACTTTTTATTGGCGATGGAGATAAAATAGGGAGTGAAATAGAGAGTTTATTAAAATTAAAACCACCTGTTACTTTTAGTGAAAAATTATCAACTTTGGGTAAATTATTCTCACTAAAAAATACAATTCCAAAAAAAATTAAAGGTAAAGGTATTTGTCAAGAGGTTATAAAGCTAGGAGCTGATGCAAAACTTAGTGATTTGCCAGTTATTAAAACTTGGGAAGATGATGCTGGACCATTTATTACTATGGGACAAGTTTATACTCAAAGTTTAAATGGTGAACTTAAAAATTTAGGAATGTATAGGCTTCAAGTTTTTCCAGACAACACTCTTGGAATGCATTGGCAAATACATAAAGATAGTAATCACTTCTTCCATGAATATAAAAAAGCTGGTAAAAAAATGCCTGTAAGTATTGGAATTGGTGGAGATCCTATGTATATATGGTGTGGACAAGCACCACTTCCTATTGGCGTTTTTGAGCTTATGCTTTATGGTTTTGTAAAAAACTCTCCAGCAAGGCTTGTAAAATCTATTACAAATGATATTTGGGTTCCTGAAGACAATGACTACATCATAGAAGGATTTGTTGATACAAGTAAGTTAAAAATAGAGGGTCCTTTTGGAGATCATACAGGATATTATACTTTAGATGAAGAGTTTCCTTTTATGGAAGTTAGTGCAATTACAAGCAAAAAAGATCCAGTATTTTTAGCAACAGTTGTAGGAAAACCACCTTTAGAAGATAAATATATGGGCTATGCAACAGAGAGAATATTTTTACCACTTTTAAGAACAACTGCACCTGATTTAGTTGATTATTATATGCCTGAAAATGGTGTTTATCATAATTTAATACTAGCAAAAATAAATACATTTTATCCAGGACATGCAAGTCAAATGATGCATGCATTTTGGGGTGTAGGACAGATGAGTTTTGTAAAACATGCAATTTTTGTAAACTCTGATGCGCCAAAATTAACTTCACATGATGAGATAATAAGATATATTTTAAATAGAATTAATGTTGATGATATTTTAGTTTCAAGAGGTGCTACAGATCATCTTGATCATGCATCTCCTAAATTTGCAGTTGGTGGAAAACTTGGACTTGATTGTACAGGTGATGAGATAGATGAGTTAGGAATTACTCTTTTAGAAGATAGTGAGCTTTTAAGTAAAATGAAAAATATTTCAAGTGATATAAAAGGTTTAAAACAGTACTACAAAGATACAAAAAATCCAATTTGTGTTATAAGTGTAGAAAAAACAAGAAGCCAAAAATATCTTTTTGAAGAGTTAAAAGCTCTATTTTCTCATATAAAAATTTTAGTAATTGTTGATGAAAAAGCAAATGATTTAGAAAATCCATATATGCTAATATGGAGAGTTACAAATAATATGGATTCAAGTAGAGATTTATATATAGAGGGAAATACTATCTGTCTTGATGGAACAAACAAAAACTCTTTAGATGGATTTACTAGACGTTGGCCAGGAGATGTAAATTGTACAAAAAGTGTTATTGATAGTTTAAGAGAGAGAAATATTATTGATATTGATGATGAGTTTATAAAAAAACATCAATTGTATTAAGAACAGAAAAAGATAAAAAGAGCTAGTAAAATAGCTTTTTTTATCAAAATTAATTAAATATCTATTTTAAACTAATACCAACCCTTTGTTTTTCCAAATCTACACTTATTACTTTTAGATTTTCAAGATTTTGATTTATACTTAAAATTTCGCTTGGATGAGATACTCTTTTTTGACTAATTTGTGAAATATGAAGTAGGGCATCATTTTTTAGCCCAATATCTACAAATGCTCCAAAATCAGTTATATTACGAACAATTCCATTTAAAATAAATCCCTCTTTTAAGTCATTTATATCCAAAATATCATTTGAAAATTTTACTTGATTAAACTCTGTTCGCACATCATATCCTGGTTTTAAAAGTTCGTTTATAATATCTTTTAATTTTAGAGTAGTTGTATTTAGTTCAAGAGCAGTTTTCTCAAAATCTTTTATCTCTTCAATTTTGTAGTTCTTTTGTAATTTTTTTGCAAGATCATAATCCTCTGGATGAATTGCAGTATTGTCTAAAATAGATAAGCCATCTTTTATTCTTAAAAATCCAACACTTTGAATAAATGATTTTTCTCCCAAACCCTTTACTTCTAAAAGTTGATTTTTTGAACTAAACTTTTTAATTTTTTCTCTATGTTCTACAATATTTTGAGCTAATTTCTCACTAATTCCAGATATAAAAGATAGAAGCTTATATGAAGCAGAGTTTAAATCAACCCCAACTTTGTTTACTAAATCTATAGTTATGTTTTCTAGTTTTTTCTCTAACTCTTTTTGATTTACATCGTGTTGGTATTGACCAATTCCTAATGATTTTGGATCAATTTTAACCAAAGCTGCCATTGGGTCTCTTAGTCTTTGTGCTATAGAAATAGCTCCTCTTATTGTTACATCAAGATTTGGATACTCTTGCGAAGCTATTTTTGAAGCCGAATATACACTAGCTCCAATTTCACTAACTATTGCATATTTTATTTCAAAATTCTCTTTTTTTAACTCTTCATTTTTTAATAGCTCATCAATAAAATTTGCAGTTTCTCTTGAAGCTGTACCATTTCCAATAGCAATAGCAGTAATCTTATATTTTTTAATAAGTTCTATTACAATTTTTGATGAATTTATCAAATCCTCTTTGGGTTTTGTAGGATATATAACTGCACTATCTAAAAAAATCCCATTTTCATCAATAACTGCTAACTTACAACCAGTTTTAAATCCAGGGTCAATTCCTAAAATTACTTGATTTACAAGTGGAGCTGTAAGGAGTAACTCTTTTAGATTTTTTCCAAAAAGTTCTATAGCTTCACTTCCAGCTTTTTCTTTTAAGTTTGAAATAGCTTCTCTTTTTAAAGTTGGAAGAAGAAGTCTTTTTAAACCATCTTTGTAAGCATCAAATACTAACTCTTTTGAGCTAGAAGCATTTGTTGGAATTTTGTATTTTTTAATATTATCTAAAATATGATTTTCATCAATTTCAACTTTAATTGATAGTTGCTTTTCATTTACAGCTCTTAAAATTGCTAAAACTCTATGAGATTTTATATATTTTATTTTTTCATTTATATTTGCAAAATTTGAATAAAGACCATTTTTATCAAACTCTTTTGTAGGAGTTACTTCTAAAACTCCCCAATTTTGTATTAAATTTCTTAAAACTTCTTTTGATTTAAAATCATCCGCATATCTTTGAGCTATTATATCTTTTGCTCCATTTATTGCTTCGTTGATAGTTTTTATATTTTCATTTAAAAATTGATTTGCTTTTTGTTCGCACTCCTCTTTTGTATATCTCATACTTTGAATAATATTTGCCAATGGTTCAAGACCATTTTCTAATGCAGTTGTAGTTCTTGAAGATTTTTTATCTTTAAAAGGTGAATAAATATCTTCCAAAGCTTGTAAAGAGGTAGCCTCATCTAAAAATTTTATTAGTTTTTCATCTAAAAAGTTTTTCTCTTTTAATAGATTTTTTATCTCATCTTTTCTTTGAATTAATTTTTTTGAATATTCAAAAACTTCTTCAAATACTCTAAGTTCACTATCGCTTGCACCATTTGTAAACTCTTTTCTATATCTTGCAATAAAAGGAATAGTGCATCCATCATCAAGAAGTTTTATTATATTTTCAATAATATTTGTAGGTAGATTTGTTTTATCTTGTAGTAGTTGTATTAAATTCATAAATTTTCTTTTCTTATTTTTTTGGAAATTGTAGCTAAATTCATAAGCAAGAAGCTTATGAATTTAAAATTTAAGGTTTTTTAGTTTTTCAATCTTCTTTTAAAGAGGCTTTACTAGTTGGTGTAAAGCTATCGTTATAATCAAAACTATCATATTCACTATAATCAACAGTAAAAATTTTAGGATACCCCAACTTTACAAGCTCTTTATCGATATTCTCTTCACTTAATCTATTTTTTACTTTATCCATAATTTGCTCAATATGTTCTTCTTTTACATCAGCGGCTCTTAATTCATAAATAATAGCTAAATTCATTTTTCCCTTCTTTTTTAAAATTAAATATTAACAGTTTTTATATAAAAACTACTCAAAATAAAAATAATTGCTTTAATAGATTCAACACAAGCTGTCTCATCAACTGTATGATAACCAGTAGTTGGAATTTGTAAAGTTGCACCTTGAATTTGTCCATTCGACTCCATAACAATTCTTCCTAACTCTGTACTTCCAATACTAAGAGGCTTTAACCCATCTTTTTCTCTTAGTTTATTTTTTTCAATTATAAATTTGTCTTTACAAGAGAATGATATTTTATTTTTTTTACAAAATTGTTTAAGCTCCTTTAAAAGAGGTGATTTAAATCTTGCATTTACATCCTTATTTCTTAAAACTATAAGTTGCTTATCTGCTTCTTCTCTGCTTTCATAAGGACTAGTATCAAGAACAACTAGTTTATCTGTTGATATTTTATTTTTTTTAAACCATTCATGAACAAACCTCCAACTTTTACCAGCTTCTTCTTGAGCTGTAAAAAATGCAGTTCCAGCAAATCCATGCTGATAAAGATATAAAATAATTGCTGCACTTAAAACATTATCAAGCTGTGCAGAGATTAAATTTCCATTTTGTTTAAGCTTATCTACAAAGGCAATTGGAGTGCCAGGAAGTAGGTGATTTAACCCATCTATTTTAAATATTAGATTATTTATCTCTTCTTTTAAAAAAGCATCTGTAATTTTACCAATACCTAAATAGCCTCCACTAAATGGCTCGTAAGCATGAACATTTTGATTTATATATCTTTGTGAAATTTGTTGAAAAGTTTGTTCTGAAAGTGAATTTCCTCTTAAATCAGAGCGATTTTTTGCTAAAAAAGCTGCAAACTGAAACTCATTTGGACCGGTACAAATAACACCATGTCTATCTATGTGTGCACTTAAGATACCATTTGATGGATCTTTTCCACTAGCAACTAAAAGTCCATCATAATGCTCTGTTTTTATCCCAATCTCTTCAAGTTCTCTTTTTAAGTAAAGTAAAAAAGAGTGTTCAGCTCCTGTAACAGAAGGAACTCGAATAAGTTGTTTTAGCAAATCTAAAAATAGAGTAAAATCTTTTGGCTCATTTGAAAATGAAGCACTCAAACTATTCTCCTAAAGTTTTATAGAATAAAAGTTTATTCTGTGGTGGAATTATAAACTATATTTTAAATATTAATCTAAAAAATAGCTTAAATTTATCTATAACTTACCATAGTTATTTAATCAAGATTATTTTAATTTGTATTTAAACTTTTCGAGATATAATTACACAAAAATTACAATTATAATAAGGAATAGTATGGCACAATTATCAGAACTTGAACTTTTAAAAGCTTCAAGAAATCCGCTTAGAGTAATAGACGATTTATACAAAGAAGCATTAGAAGGAATTCCTTTGAAAGATGAGTATATTGGGCTTTTAAAATGGTACGGAATGTATCCTCACATAAATAAAGATGGTTTAGAAGATAAAAAATATTTTATGAAAAGAATCAAATTAGTTGATGCTAGAATGAATTTAGAACAACTAAGAGTTATGGGAGAGATTGGACAAAAATATGCTCAAGGATTGGTTGATTTTACAACAAGACAAAATGTTCAGTTTCACTATATTGAAATAAAAGATATTCCAGCTATTTTTGATTTACTAAATAGTGTAAATTTAACTTCAAGAATGGCATCTGGTGATGGTCCTAGACCTATTATGACTTGTCCTGTTAGTGGTATTGATGAAGGTGAAATTTATGATGTTCAAAAGCTTTTAAAAGAGGTTGATTCATATTTTGATAAAAATGATGATAGATTTTGTAATTTTCCAAGAAAATATAAAATAGGAATTAGTGGTTGTAAATGTCACTGTGCAGCACATGAGATTCAAGATGTTGCTTTTACAGCTTTTAAAACAGAAGATAATGAAGTTTTATTTGATTTAACTATTGGTGGTGGATTATCAAAATCAAAACAAATAGCAACAAGAGCAAATAAGTATGTAAAGCCAGAACAAGTTTTAGATGTAGCAGTTGCTTGTGCAGAAATTTTTAGAGATAATGGAAATAGAGACAATAGAAATAAAGCAAGAGTTAGACATCTTTTAAATGACTGGGGAATAGAAAAGTTTGTAGAAGAGATTGAAAAAGCTATTGGATACGAACTTAAAGATGGTTTAGAAGCTCCAGTTGTTGCATCTTTTGAAAATAGAAATCACTTTGGAATCAATAGACAAAAACAGAATGGACTCTCTTATGTTGGATTTGCAACAAACTCAGGAAGAGTTGCTGGAGAAGATTTTGTAAAGTTTTATGAAATTTGTAAAAAATATGGTGCTGGTGGAGTTGCATTAACTGGAACTCAGAATTTTGTAGTTTATGATGTAAAAGATGAGGTAGTTCAATCTTTGGCAGATGAGTTTGAAGCTTTAGGTTATCCATATACACCAAATCCATTTAGAGCAAGATTACAATCATGTACAGGAAAAGAGTTCTGTAAATTTGGTATAACTGAAACAAAAGAGTTTGCAAAAAAAGTTGTTGTTGAGCTTGAAAATAGATTTCCAGGTTTTAAAGAAGATTTAACTATTGCTATTTCTGGTTGTGGAAATACATGTTCTCAACCACAAATTGCTGATATTGGATTTGTTGGAGCTATGATTAGACATGAAGGTGAAAGAGTTGAGGGGTATGATGTACTTTTAGGTGGAAATTTAGAAGGTACAAGTAAAAGTAGAATTGCTAGAAAAATTGGTGTAAAAGTTCCTTCAACTGGTGTTGTTGATTATATAGAAAAACTTATAAATGATTATAAAACTGATAATTTGGGACAAGAAAGATTTAAAGACTATTTAGCAGTTTTACAACCAGTTGGTTCTGTAGAAGATAGTGAATAAAAATTATGCTTTAAAGTCGAGTTTTCTACTGAAAGCTTAACTTTTAAGCAATATTTTTAAAATAAGTTAATAATACTTCTATCTGAAATTCTATCTAATCTTGTTGGAGTTGTTCTGTTATCATTTTCTATTTGCTTATTAAACTTAGAGATAATAGCTTTAGTATTTGCCAAAAATATTGGTTTCTCTTTTGGATCAAGTCCTTCAAATTTTGGTCTTTGTAAAACAGTCATTGGGTCAATTGCAACATTGTTTTTATACATTCCTAAATGTAAATGTGGTCCTGAGCTAAGTCCAGTTGATCCAACATATCCAATATGTGTACCTTTTTTTATCATCTGTCCTTGTCTTAACCCTTTTGCAAATCCATTTTGATGAGCATATAAAGTCTTATATCCATTTTGATGATTTATAATAACAGTTTTTCCATATCCACTTTGAGTCCCAACAAACTCAACTTTTCCATCACTTGCTGCATATATATTTCTTCCTGTAGGTGCTGCAAAATCAGTACCCAAATGGGCTCTATATCTTTTTAAAACAGGGTGGTATCTTTTGTTTGTAAATGGGCTCGAAATTCTTGTAAATGTCAAAGGTATTTGAAATAGATAAGTTTTTGTAAAACCAACACCGTTTTCATCATAATATTTGTCATCTTTGCTATTTCTAAATCTATAAAATGGTTTTCCATTTATTTGAATCATAGCAGCATTTATTTCAGGCATACCATGAAGTTTTCCCATATAAGTTTTTTGGTTATATTCAATAGCTATAAAGTCACCTTTTTTCATCTTTTTAAAATCAGCATTTGAGTTGCTAAATAGAGTGTTTAAAATAGCAGCTATTGTAACGTCTCCTGTTGCTTTTAGAATATCATTTGATATAGATTCTGTTATGGGAATAGCTATTAATTCGGATTTTTCAGTGTAGTTAATAGGTAGAGTTTGGAATTTATATTCATTTGAACTATCTTTATAAATATGTATTTGCATATCTAGTGAGACTGGAATTAAAGCTTGTATTAAACTTCCATCCTCTTCTGTATATGAGAAAAATTTATTTCCAGATTGAATTTCACTACAAAGTTCCTGATCCTCTTTATCTAGGTCATAATATAATTTTAAAGGGATTTTATTTTTTTCTAAAAATGTTAAGAAACTCTCTCCTTTTTGCCAAGAAAGTTCTTCTATTTGAGCCGAAAATAGTGTGTTAAATAAAATGCAAATAAGTAAAATAATTTTTTTCAAAATCTATAATCCCTTTTTATTAAAAAATTAGGACAAGTATTATACAATCCCAAAACTTAAAAAGAAAATGGAGCATAAATTGTTAAAGTTGGTTATTGTAGTATTTTTATCAGTAAATCTTTTTTCTAAAGATTTTTTAGAGTTGTATAGAACTCAAGGTATAAATGCAGTAGAAAAAGAGCTTGAAAAGAGTTTAAGAGATGTAAATTCATGGAAAAAATATCTTGAAAATAAAAATGTTGATTATGGTTTTTATGAGACAAAAGAGTATGTTATTGTTGCACAAAAAAACAATAAAGAGATGAGTGTATTTGCAAAAAATGGAGATGATTTTAAAAAAATCTCAAAAGATAATATGATTATTGGTGAAAAAGCTGGTGATAAATATTTAGAGGGTGATAAAAAAACTCCAGAAGGTTCTTATGATTTAGTTCAAAAAAGAACAGGACTTGACCAATTTTATGGACCTTTAGCACTTGTTACTTCATATCCAAATAATTTTGACCAAAGTTTAAATAAAAAAGGTCATGGAATTTGGATACATGGAATGCCTTTAAATGGAGATAGAGAAAATTATACACAAGGTTGTTTAGCTTTAAATAATGAAAAACTAAAAGAGTTAGAAAAAAATATTGATTATAAAAAAACAGTATTGATAACTAGTGGGGATGAGTTTAAAAAAGCAAAAAAAGAAGATATAGCACTTATTTTAAGTTCAATTTATAAGTGGAAAGATGCATGGAAAACATCTAATATAAATGAGTATTTATCTTTTTATTCAAAAGAGTTTAAAAGAGCAGATAGAAGTGATTTTAATACTTTTGCAAATCAAAAAAAACAAATCTTTGCTAAAAATGAGAATAAAATAATTAATCTTTACAATATGGATATAAGTCCTTATCCAAACTCTTTGGGTAAAAAAATATATAGAGCGGTAATGGATGAAGAGTATTACAGCCCATCTGTTAAGTTTGTTGGCAAAAAAGAGCTTTTTCTTGAAGTTGCAAACAATAAAGTACAAATTTTAACTGAAGATTAAAAACATTTTTAACTCTTTTTAGATACAATCGCCTTAAAAATTGACAAATATTTAAGGCGAAAAATGCAAAAAAAAGATATGAATATTGAAGAGATAGCTTTAGCGCACTCTTTAACAAAAGATGAGTTTGAGAATATAAAAAAAATCTTAGGAAGAGAACCAAACTATGTTGAGATTGGTATCTTCTCTGCAATGTGGAGCGAGCACTGCTCTTATAAATCAAGTAAAAAATATTTAAGTGGATTTCCAACAAAAGCACCATGGGTTATTCAAGGACCTGGTGAAAATGCTGGAGTAATAGATATTGGTGATGGATACGCTGCTGTATTTAAAATGGAATCTCACAATCATCCAAGCTTTATTGAGCCTTATCAAGGAGCTGCAACTGGAGTTGGTGGTATTTTAAGAGATGTATTTACAATGGGTGCAAGACCAGTTGCAAGTATGAACTCAATTAGATTTGCTTCAATTGAAGGTAATAGCGAAACTGCAAAAAAACATAGATACCTTTTAAAAGGTGTTGTTGCTGGAATTGGTGGATATGGAAACTGTATGGGAGTTCCAACTATTGGTGGAGAGACAAGTTTTGAAGAGTGTTATGCTGGAAATAATCTTGTAAATGCATTTACTTTAGGTCTTGCAAAAACTGATGAGATTTTTTATGGACGAGCTGAGGGAATTGGAAATCCAGTTATTTATGTTGGAAGTAAAACAGGAAGAGATGGTCTTGGTGGTGCTGTTATGTCAAGTGCTTCTTTTACTGAAGATAGTGAAAGCAAAAGACCAACTGTTCAAGTTGGAGATCCATTTACTGAAAAGCTACTTTTAGAGGCTTGTTTAGAACTATTTAAAGCTGATTTAATTGTTGGTATTCAAGATATGGGAGCTGCTGGGCTTACATCATCTTCATTTGAGATGGCTGGAAGAAGTGGTAGTGGAATGATTATGCACTTAGATAAAGTTCCAGCACGAGAAGAGGGTATGACTCCTTATGATTTTATGCTTTCAGAGTCTCAAGAAAGAATGCTTATTTGTGCTAAAAAAGGTTGTGAGCAACAAATAATTGATATTTTCCAAAAATGGGAGCTAGATGTTGCTGTTATTGGAGAAGTTACAAATACTGGTAACATGGAACTATTTTGGCATGGTGAAAAAGTAGCTGATATTCCAGTTCAACCAGTATCAGAAGAGGCACCAGTTTTAGATAGACCTGTAAGTGAGCCTGAGTATTTAAAAACTGTTGCAAATGTGAATATGGATAAACAAATTTCAAATCAAATTGCTTTTGATGAGTTATTTAGTGATATGGAAGTTGTAGATAAATCTTGGATTTACTCTCAATTTGACTCAATGGTTCAAACAAATACTATAAAAGGTCCAGGAAGTTTGGATGGTTCTACAATTAGAATCAAAGAGACTGGTAAAGCTTTATCTATGAGTGCTGATTGTAACACAAGATTTTGTTATATTAACCCTCAATTAGGAGCAGCAGCTGCTGTTATGGAGAGTGGTAGAAATGTTGCTATGACTGGGGCTGTTCCAAAAGCTATTACAGATTGTCTAAATTTTGGAAATCCTCAAAATCCAGAAGTTATGTGGCAATTTAAAGAGAGTTGTGAAGGTATTAAAAATGCTTGTAGAGCATTAAATACTCCTGTAATTGGTGGAAATGTATCTTTATACAATGAAACAAACGGAGTTAGTGTTTTCCCAACACCATCAATTGCAATGGTTGGAGTAAATGAAGATGCGCAAAATGTACTTCCTTCAAAACTTCAAGAAAGTGGAAATGTACTATATCTTTTAGGTGATACTTATAGTGAGTTTGGTGGAAGTTTATATCTAAAAAAACTTTATGGAAAAGTTGCTGGAGTTCATCCAAAAGTTGATTTTGAAAAAGAGTTAGCTTTATGGAATACAGTAATTGAAGCAAACAGAGCAAAACTTTTAAAAAGTGCCAAAGATGTAAATCTTGGTGGAGTTGCTATATCTTTAGCAAAAATGGCAGTTGTAGGAAATATTGGAGTTGAAGCTAATATATCTTTAAATGATTCTAAAGATATTTTTAGTGAATCATTAAGTAGAGCAATAGTTGAAGTAAATCCAAAAAATTGTGAAGAGTTTGAGAAATTAGCTTCTAAAAACAGAGTTTCTTATGTAGCTATTGGAAGAACAGGTGGAGATAAATTTATTGTAAATGATATTTTTAAAGAGTTAGATAATCTGAGCAAAGTTTACTTTAACAGATTTAAAGAAGTAATAGAACAAGATCAATAAGAAAATAAGGTAAAAGATGAGAGCATTAATTAGTGTAAGTGATAAAAGTGGTGTTGTAAATTTTGCAAAAGAGCTTGTGAAACTTGGATATGAGATTATTTCAACAGGTGGAACATATAGTAAGTTAAAAGAAGAGGGAATAGCTGTAATTGAAGCAAATGAGGTTACAAAATTTCCAGAGTGTTTTGAAGGTAGAGTAAAAACTCTAAATCCATATATTCATGGTGGAATTTTACATAGACGAGATAAACAATCTCATCTTGATCAGGCACGTGAGTTAGGGGTTGAAGGGATTGATTTAGTTTGTGTAAATTTATATCCATTTAAAGCAACAATTGAAAAAACTACTAATTTTGAAGAGATTATTGAAAATATTGATATTGGTGGACCAGCAATGGTAAGAAGTGCTGCTAAAAACTTTGATAGTGTAATTATTGTAACAGATGTTGCTGATTATGATTTAGTACTAAATAATCTTAAAAATAATACAAATACGGTAGAGTTTAGAAGAGATTTAATGATTAAAGCTTATGAACACACAGCTTCTTATGACTCTATGATTGCAAACTATATGAATAAGAGATTTAACAATGGTTTTGGTGCAAAACAGTTTATTGTTGGATCTAAAGTATTTGATACAAGATATGGAGAGAATCCTCATCAAAAAGGTGCTTTATATGAGTTTGAATCTCAATTTTCAAATAAATTTAAAGTAATCAAAGGAGAGCCAAGTTTTAATAATATGGGTGATATTAGTGGAGCTGCTAGAATTGCTGCATCTTTTGGAACAGATAATGCTGTTTGTATAGTTAAGCATGGAAATCCATGTGGATTTGCTATTAAAGATACACTATTAAACTCTTATGTTGAAGCTTTAAAATGTGACCCAGTTAGTGCATTTGGTGGAGTTGTTGCTGTAAACGGAGTAGTTGATAAAGAGTTAGCAGAAAAAATGAATGAAATTTTCCTTGAAGTTGTTTTTGCAGCAGATTTCACTGCAGATGCTGTTGAAGTTTTTGAAACTAAAAAAAGAATCAAACTATTCTCACAAGGAACAAAATATTTAGAACTAGCAAATGATAGTTTTGATTTCAAAAGAGTTGATGGTGGTTTTGTATATCAAGAGGCTGATAAAGTTGCAGATGATGAGGTTAAAAACTCTAAACTTATGTCTTCAAGAGCTGCAACTCTTCAAGAGATAAAAGATATGGAAATAGCTTACAAAATAGCAAGTTTGACAAAATCAAACTGTGTTGTGTATGTTAAAAACTCTGCAATGGTTGCTGTTGGAATGGGAATGACATCTAGAGTTGATGCAAGCAAATCAGCACTTAGAAAAGCTAGTGATATGGGATTAGATGTAAATGGAGCAGTACTAGCATCTGAAGCATTTTTCCCATTTAGAGATAGTATTGATGAGGCACAAAAAGCTGGTGTTAAGTGTGTGATTGAACCAGGTGGAAGTATTAGAGATGATGAGATTATAGAAGCTGCAAATGAGTATGGTATGGCTTTATATTTCTCAGGAATTAGACACTTTTTACATTAACTATTTATATTAAAATTATCTATACCAAAATATTTTGGTATAGATTTTAAAGGCAAAAATTGAGACTTTTTTTAAATCTTAAACTTCTTTTTTTAGTAATCTTTTTAAATATAGATTTATATTCAAAAGATTTAACAAAAGTTACAATTCAACTATCTTGGTTTGATCAGTTTCAATTTGCTGGTTATTATATGGCAAAAGAGCAAGGTTTTTACAAAGATGCTGGACTTGATGTTCATATTTTGCCATTTTCTTTAGGTATGAATATTCCAAAAATGGTAAATGATGGAGATGTAGATTTCGCAATAGGAAGAGAAAATCTAATTCTTGAAAAAGCAAAATATCCAAAAATTATAGCTCTTGCAGCAATTTTTCAAGCAACACCTTTAGTTCTTTTAACAACAAAAGATTCAGGAATAGATACATTTAAAAAGTTTGAAAATAAAAAACTTATGAGAACAAAAGATGATGGAAGTGAAGTTTCATTAAAAGCTATGTTGTCAGCTAGTAAAATAGATTTAAAAAGTATAACTCAAGTAGAACATTCACACAATATTTATGACTTGATAGAAAAAAGAGTTGATATTATCTCTGCATATACATCAAAAGCACCATATATATTACAAAAAGAGCAAATAAAATATAATATTTTTTATCCAAAAGATTATGGCTTTGATATGTATAGTGATTTTTTGATTACAAATATTGATAAATACAACAATGATTATAATATTGTTGAGAAATTTAAAAAATCATCTTTAAAAGGGTGGGAATATGCCTATAGTAATATAGAAAAAAGTGTTGATATTATTTTTGAAAAATATAATACTCAAAATATTTCAAAAGATGAGCTTATTTTTGAAGCAAATGAGTTAAAAAAGTTATCATATTTAAATGATAATAAGTTAGGAGATATGAAACAAGAAAAAGTTCAAAGAATATATGATTTGTACAATGTTATGGGATATATAAATAGTGAATTTAAAATAGACAATTTTATAGGATATGATAAAAAAAGTAGACTAGAAAAATGGTTATATTCTAAGTTTGAAGAGCATTTTAATTTAGCATTTTTATGGAAACTTATATTAATTATTTTTATTATTACAGCTATTTTTGTCTATAGACAATATTTTATAATAAAGCTAAACAAAAGATTAAAAAATCTTGTAAATATAAAAACAAATAGATTAAAAATAATGAATAAAAAGCTTGCATCAAGGATAAAAAAAGAGTTAGATAAGCATCAAGAAAAAGATAGAATTTTGGCTCAACAACAAAAAATGGTAGCAATGGGACAAATGATAGAAAATATAGCTCATCAGTGGAGACAACCACTTTCTGTTATTAGTACAAGTGCTAGTGGGTTAAAATTAAAAAAACAGTTAAATATTTTAGAAGATGAAGAGCTTATAAAAAGTATAGATCAAATAGTAGATACAGCGAAATATCTATCTGATACAATAGATGATTTTAGATATTTTTTTAAACCGCAAAAAGATAAAACAAAGTTTAGCTTGGTAAAAAATATTGAAAAAAGCTTGAGCTTTTTAGAGACAGTTTTAAAAGAAAACTCTATTAAAGTTGAGTTTGAATATGAAGATATTGATATTACTGCATATGAAACAGAGCTTATGCAAGTTTTTATAAATATTATAAGTAACTCAAAAGATGCTTTTATTGAGAAAAAAATTAAAGATAGAGTTATTTTTATATCAATAAAAAACTTTCCAAATAGGATTTTAATAGAGATAAAAGATAATGCAGGTGGAGTAGAAGATGATATTTTAGATAAAGTATTTGAACCATATTTCACTACAAAACACCAATATAGTGGAACAGGAATAGGACTTTATATGTCAAATCAGATTATAAAGACTCATTTAAATGGAGATATTTTTATGAAAAATTGTAGTTTTAAATATAAAAATATTGAACAAAAAGGTGTTATTACAACAATTATTTTAACTAAAAATATATTTGAAGAGATAAAAAATTGAATTATTTAGAAATAGATAAAAACCATCTTTGGCATCCTTATAACTCTTTACCATCGAAAAGTCCAATTTTGGGCGTTAAAAAAACAAAAGATTGCAAAATTTTTTTGGAAAACGGCGAGATTTTAATTGATGGAATGAGCTCATGGTGGAGTGCAATTTTAGGTTATAACAATAAAAAGATATATAAATCTTTGAAAAAGCAAGCAAAAATTATGCCTCATATTATGTTTGGAGGTTTAACTCATTCTCCAGCTTCAAACCTAGCCAAAAAGCTTGTAGAAATAACTGGTTTAAACTCTGTATTTTTATGTGATAGTGGCTCTGTTTCAGTAGAAGTTGCATTAAAAACAGCAATTTTGTATCAAAAAGCAAAAGGCAAAGAGAAGTTTAAATTTTTAGCTTTAAAAAATGCTTATCACGGAGATACATTAGGAGCTATGAGTGTTTGTGATCCTGAAAATTCAATGCACTCTTTATATGGTGACTATTTAAGTTCTAATATTTTTGTAGAGGCTCCAGAATTGGGATTTGAAGCAGATTTTAGTAAAGCTTTGGAAGATTTAGAGAAAACTTTAAAAATAAATCATGAAAAAATTGCAGGATTTATTCTTGAACCAGTTGTGCAAGGTGCAGGTGGAATGAGGATATATAATCCCAAATATTTAGAAAAAGTAAGAGAACTTTGTACAAAATATGATATTTTGATGATTTTAGATGAGATTGCAACTGGTTTTGGACATACAGGAGAGATGTTTGCTTTTTTACATACAAATATAAAACCAGATATTTTAACTATAGGAAAAGGTCTTACTGGTGGAACTTTGACAATGGCCGCAATGATTACATCTAAAGATATAAGTGATGCTATTTCAAATAGTGATATTAAAGTTTTAATGCATGGACCAACATTTATGGCAAATCCACTAGCATGTAGTGTTGCAAATGCAGCTATTGATGAGCTTTTAAATTATGATTGGAGAAAAAAAATTTTAAAAATTGAGAAAATTTTTAAAAAAGATTTAGAAAAAGTAAAAGATAGCTTTTTAGTAAAAGATATAAGAAGTATTGGAGCAATTGGAGTAATAGAGCTAAAAGATGATATTTATGCTTCACAACTTCAAGATTATTGTATAAAAAATGGAGTTTGGCTTCGTCCTTTTGGAAAACTTTTTTACTCTATCGTTGCATATACAATATCAAAAAAAGAGCTAAAAAAAATCACAAAAACCATGATAGAAGCAATAAAATATCTAGAAGAACTCTCTTAAATAGTTAAAACAGAAAAAGTTTCATCTTTTAAGGCGTTTGTTAAAAATTCACCAGTATGAGTTATTTCAATACCAAGTTTTTCTAATTCAGCTCTTGCACCATAATCTTCTACACAAACTATACAAGCACTCATTGTTACACCTGTGCTTAAGATATGTTTTAGTTTTTCTTGAATAAAAGTCTCTTTTACGAGTAAAATTGATGGTCCCCAAAGCATTAAATGTGCTGTTTTCCAATATTGTCTATCTAAAATTACACTTGAATATAGAAGTGGAAAGTTATTTGCAACTTCAATATCTCCATTGGTCCAAACGATAAGTAAATTTTCTTTCATTTAAATTCCCTTTTTTTATAATCTTTAAACTTGTATAATACTATTTTAAAGGAAATAAATCTATGAAATATAATAATTTAACGCAAGATGAGAAGTATATAATAGAGCAAAAAGGTACAGAATATCCATTTAGTGGTATTTATAATGATTTTTATGAAGAGGGAGTTTATCTTTGTAAAAAATGTAATGCACCTTTGTATAAAAGTGAAGATAAGTTCAAATCATCTTGTGGATGGCCAAGTTTTGACGATGAGATAGTTGGTGCTATTAAAAAAGTTCCAGATATTGATGGAAGAAGAGTTGAGATTGTTTGTCAAAAATGTGGTGGACATTTAGGACATATTTTTGAAGGAGAGGGTTTTACTTCAAAAAATATAAGACATTGTGTAAACTCTCTATCTTTGAATTTTAAATCAAAAAAAGAAAATTTGAAAAAAGCATATTTCGCAGCTGGTTGTTTTTGGGGAGTAGAATTTTTGTTTCAAAAACAAATAGGAGTTTTAGAAGTAGTTTCAGGATATATGGGTGGAGATATAGAAAATCCTACATATGAGATAGTTTGTGGTGGTTTTAGTGGACATTTAGAAGTTGTAGAAGTTATTTTTGATGAAAGTATTGTAAGTTATGAAACTTTGGCAAAACTTTTTTTTGAAATTCATGATTTTACTCAAACAAATGGACAAGGTCCAGATATAGGAACTCAATATTTAAGTGCAATTTTTTATTGTGATGAAAATCAAAAAAATATAGCAGAAGAGTTAATTGAACAATTAAATAAAAAATCTTACAAAGTTGCTACAACTTTAAGACCAAAAGTTAAATTTTATAAAGCAGAGAGTTATCATCAAAACTATTATAATAAGAGTGGAAAAACTCCATATTGTCATAGTTATAGAAAAGTTTTTTAAAATAGAGTTAAATTTTTAAAAAATTATTATAAATTTCAAACTAGAAAATCTAGTTTGAAACTCCTAAAATATAATAAATTGGTTTTTTATCAAGTCTTTCAAGTTCTACATTATATTTTTCTGCCCATTTCCAAACAGCATCATGAAACTCTTCAATTATCTCTTTTGAATCATTTTCATCACATTTTATTTTAAAAAAATCTGTTTTATTTGATAAACCAACATAGGCATTCATTTTTTTTAGGTGGTCATTTAGAGTAATTATCTGTTTTGCAAATTTTTCATAACCTTTTGTTACATCTATAGCTTTTTGAGCTTGTTTTAAAGAAGCTTCGTTGTTTGAATAACCAAGTTGTGATAGTATAACTTCAGCCGTTACATCTAGTTTCATATTTATCCTTTTAATGAAATTTGTATATACTAGCAAAACAAATTTGAAAATATGATTTAAAAGGTATAAAAAATGTCAGTTTTAATGAGTTTAGCAATGTTTCCAACAGATACAAAAGGAAGTAAAAGTAAAGAAGTAGCACAAGTTTTAGAAGTTATAAAAAGTAGTGGATTAGATTATCAATTAACATCTATGAATACAATTGTTGAAGCAAAAAATCTAAAAGAGCTATTGGATTTATTAAATCTTTGTTATTTAAAACTTGAAGAGTTAGGATGTAATAGAGTATATGCAGTTGCTAATTTTGATATAAGAACAAGTGGTGAAGATAGAATAGAAACAAAAATCAAATCAGTTGAAAAGCATATAGGAAAAGTTTCTAAATAGTTTGTGTATAATATATTGATAAATAAAAAAGGGGCAAAATGAATTTCGAAAAGTTTTATGAAAAAAGTCGTAGAGCAAATGCAAATATGAGTTTAGATGAGTTCATTGAAAAATTAAAAGAGGCAAATGGTAGTTTTATAAGTGATTTGCACTCAAAATTTATATATAGAACAAAAGATGATATATTAAAACCTTATCAAGTAGAGCTTATAAAGCTTCAATCACATCTTGAAAAGCATAATGAAAAGATGATTATACTTATGGAAGGAAGAGATGCTTCTGGAAAAGGTGGGGCTATTAGAAGAATTACAAGATATATGAATGAAAAGCATTATAGAGTGGTTGCACTTGGAAAGCCTTCAGATGTTCAAAAAACACAATGGTATTTTCAAAGATATGTAGAGCAATTTCCAAAAGGTGGTGAGCTAGTTATATTTGATAGAAGTTGGTACAATCGTGCAATGGTTGAGCCTGTTTTTGGATTTTGTACACAAAAAGAGTATGAAGTATTTATGAATAGTGTTCAAAGATTTGAAGAGGATTTAATTGACCATGGTATTCACTTTTTAAAAATTTATCTATCTGTTTCAAAAGAGGAGCAAGCAAGAAGATTTGAAGAGAGAGAAGAGAATCCTCTAAAGCAGTGGAAATTAAGTGAGATTGATTTACAAATGCAAAGTCGATGGGAAGAGTTCACTCAAAAAAAATATGATATGTTAAAGTACACAAATACTCCAAAATCACCTTGGACAATTATAAGAAGTGATAGTAAATTTTTGGCTAGACTTAATTCTATAAAAGTTATTTTAAACTCAATTCCTTATGAAGGAAGAGACGAAAGGTTAGATTTCTCAGTTGATAGTGATATTGTGATTACTGCTGAAAAAGAGCTTGAAATTATGGATTATAAGAAAAATTCAGGAATCACTCAAGGTTTAATCTAAAAGTAACTCAGGTCTATACTCAAAGTGCATGGTATCATAATGATACCATCGCCCTCCCCAAATAAAACCATGTTTCTCAAATATTTTTACAATTTCAAGAGGAATTTTGTTTTTATACTCAATATTTTTTCCTTTTTTATCCCAAAGCCAATAGTTTGAATACTCTTTATTTAAATCAATAGCTATTGCAAAACTATGGGTGCTAAGCCTATTTGTACCACTAATTTTTCTAAAATTATAAACTCCATCTGGATTTACTATATATTTTTTAAACTCTTTTGGTAGGTTATCTAGCTCTTTACTTATTTCTATTAATTTTTTATCTATACCATTGATTTTTGTGACCCATAAAGTTTTATTTTGACTTTTTTCTAACCACTTTATTTTTACAAGATTTTTTTCTATTTCTTGTCTATTTTTACCATATATCTTTTTGAAAAACTCTTCATTTCTAAATCTTCCAGCATCTTCATTTTTTGCTGGGATATAGTTTTTATTTTCATATATTTTTATATATTTCATACTCATTTGATTTTCTAAAGAGCTATTTTGAATTATTTCTTCATAGCTTAAATCTTTATTATTTGTAGAAAATTGTAGTTTTGAACCATCTTTGAAATATATAAAATTATCTTCATATTTTTCTAAAAAAAGAGGATAAGCAAGAATTAACCTTTTTGCAAGATTTTCATTTGCAAAAAGGTTTAAAGATAGTAAAAGTAGAAATAAAACTCTATTTCGCATAAACTTTTTTGATATTTTCTACTTTTGATGACATATTTAATAAGAGCATATCAGCAAGAACTAATGCCATCATGGATTCAGCAACAACACTTCCTCTTATAGCAACGCAAGGATCATGTCTTCCTTTTAGTTTACACTCTACTTCATTTCCATAAATATCAACTGTCTCTTGCTCTATAAAAATAGATGGAGTTGCTTTAAAGTATACCTTTACATTTATATCATCACCATTTGAGATTCCTCCCAAAATTCCACCACTATGGTTTGTTTTAAATCCAGATTTTCTTATTTGGTCATTGTTATCAAATCCCAAAACTCTAGATGCTAAAATACCATCACCAATCTCAATAGCTTTTACAGCATTTATACTCATCATTGCATTTGCTATTTGTGCATCTAATTTATGATAAATTGGTTCACCAAGTCCAACTGGACAATTTTTTACATTAATAAGTGCAACCCCACCAACACTATTATGAGAGTTTTTGGCTTTTAAAATAGCATTTTTTTGAGCATCTTCAACATTTGAATCAAGTGCAAAAATTTCTGAATTTCTAGCATTTTCAAAGTTAAAATTATCTGCTTTTATACCATCTATCTCACAAATTCCACTTTTTATATCAATATTTAATTCATTTAATAGAAGTTTTGCAATAGCTCCAGCTGCAACTCTAGCTGCTGTTTCACGAGCTGAGCTTCTTCCTCCACCTCTATAATCTCTAATCCCATATTTATTAAAATATGTAAAATCAGCATGTCCTGGTCTGAATAGATCTTTTATATTTGAGTAGTCACTTGATTTTTGATTTTCATTAAAAATAATCATAGCAATGCTTGTTCCTGTTGAATAACCTTCAAAAACACCACTTAAAATTTCAACTACATCACCTTCAGATCTCTTTGTTGCAAACTCATTTTGTCCAGGTTTTCTTCTATTCATTTCAGCTTGAATAAACTCTTCGTCAATTTTTATTCCAGCTGGAACCCCATCAACTATACATCCTAGAGCTTTTCCATGTGATTCACCAAATGTTGTAAATCTAAATCTATGTCCAAAACTATTCAATTCTCTTCCTCACTTAATTTAGCAATAGCAATTTTTGCAGCTGCTTGTTGAGCTAATTTTTTACTTTTTCCACTAGCTTTTCCAAAATTTTTACCATCTATCCAAATAGATACTTCAAACTCTTTTTTGTGGTCAGGTCCATATGAACCTTCAACAACATATTCAGGAATTGATGCAAATTTTGCTTGAGTTATCTCTTGCAAAGCTGTTTTATAGTCGCTAAATAAAACATCTAAATTGATTTTATCATAACAATTTTCAAGTAGATTTAAAATGATAGGTTTTAGTGTTTCTAAACCACTCTCTAGATATATTGCTCCCATTATTGCTTCAAATGCATCTGAAAGTATAGAAGATTTTGTTCTTCCTTTGTTTCTCTCTTCAGCGTTTGAGATAAATATATAATCTCCTAAATTTATCTCATTTGCTAACTTTGTAAATCCAGTTTCATTTACTAAACTAGCTCTTATTTTAGATAGTTCACCCTCATTTGATTTTGGAAATTTTGTATATAAATACTCTCCTACAATTAAGTTTAAAACAGCATCACCTAGAAACTCTAATCTTTCATTGTTGTATGGTTTTTTGAAACTTTTATGTGTAAGTGCTTCGATTATCAGGTTTTTATTTTTAAACTGATAATCCAAACACTTTTCAAGTTTTGAATAATCGCTCAATTTTTATCCTTTTTTTAAAATTATAAAAGTATAACACAAATATATTTTATTTTATTGCAGTGATTGATTTGAAAGCTCATAAGCTTTTGTTAGGTGATGCTTTACCTCTAAACTTAAAATAGAGTGACAATTTGGACATCTAGCATCATAAAAAGGGCTAGAGTGTTTACAAGATTTACAAATAAATTCAAATGTAAGATTTGTTTTTATATCTTTTTGATGGTTGTTAATTAAAATTAAAATATTCAAATCAAAATCACTACTATTTGAAACACTATTTATATAGTTTTTTGCACTATAAAGTTCATTTAAGAATTTATTATTTTTAATTTTATCAAAATCAATATCTTCTTTTTTTTGATACCATAAAATATCAATTAATTTTTCACAATCAAACATATCTATATTTGAGAAGAAGAATTCTCTATTTGATTGAATTAAAAATGTCGCAAAAATTCTTTGAATAATTTTATTTTCTTTAAAAATTTCAAATAAAAGCTCAGTTCTTTTTTCATAAGATAAAATTGAATCATTTAATATGATTAAAGTATCAAAATATACTTTTTCTACATTTACATCAACATTTAGCTCTTCTAATGCTTGTGTAATCTCTTTTGCTTTTTTAAAATTTTTTAGTTTTTCATTTACTAGTAAAAGACTTTTAAGAGCATTTTTATTTCTAGGAGAGAATTTAAGAATTCTTAAAAATATATCATTTGATCTTTGTAGAAAACCACCTTTAAAATATGTATTTCCAAGAAGTTCAAGAAGCTCTTCCTTTTTTACTCTATCTTTTACGTGTTCTAAAAGTGCTAAATATACACTTATTGCTTTATTATTATCACCCTTATGTAAAAAAGTAGATGCTAAAAGTAAAATTGAGTCAAAAGGTAGATTATAAGTTTTGTAAAGGTTTATATAGTCATTCTCTTTTAGATTTCCTAATTCAAATCTACGAGATAGTTTTCTATAATCTTTTCTTGCAGATTTTTCTTTGTAAACGCCATACGAGTATGTAAAAAAAGATATTAAAAAAATCATAAAAACCAGTAAAATTATTCCAATAATAGGGTCTCTATACTCTAAAACTAAATTATCCAATTATCTAACCTTTTTAAAATAATTAAGTAATACTTTAACATAAAAGTACATATAAAAAAATAAAAGTGTATAATCTCAAAATGATAAGAAAAGAGTCTATAGAGAGTTTAAAAAATTACCTTGATATTGTTGATGTTATTTCACAATTTTTAGAATTAAAAAAATCTGGTGCAAATTTCAAAGCTTGTTGCCCTTTTCATGGAGAAGATACTCCATCTTTTGTTGTTAGTCCTTCAAAACAGATATATCACTGTTTTGGTTGTGGTGTTGGTGGAGATAGTATAAAATTTTTGATGGAGTATGAGAAACTTTCATATCCTGAAACTATCGAAAAATTAGCTTCAATGTATAATTACACTTTGGAGTATGATACAAATAGTGTAAAAAAATCTGATAATAAAGTTCTTGAAGATATAAATGCTTTTTATCAAAAGCAGTTTTTTTTGGATGAGAATATACAAAATTATGTAAAAGATAGAGGAGTTTTTCAACTCTCAATAGAAAAATTTGAGATAGGTTATGCAAGTAGTTCTAATAGCACAATAGATTTTTTAAAGTCAAATCATTACAATCTGAACGATGCAATAGAGCAAGGAGTTATTAGCCAAGGAGAAAATGGATTATATGCAAGATTTATTGATAGATTGATATTTCCAATTTATTCAATAAATGGAAAACTTGTTGGTTTTGGCGGAAGAACTCTTACAAATCATGGAGCAAAATATGTAAACTCACCACAAACTTCAATTTTTAATAAATCCAAGCTTTTGTATGGTTATCACTTAGCAAAAGAGAAGATATATAAAACAAAAGAGATAATAGTTTGTGAAGGTTACTTAGATGTTATAATGCTTCATCAAGCTGGGTTTAATAATTCAGTTGCAACTTTGGGAACAGCACTTACAAAAGATCATTTACCACTTTTAAGAAGAGGAGAACCTAGAGTTATTTTATCTTATGATGGAGATAAAGCTGGACAAAATGCAGCTTTTAAGGCTTCTGTTATGCTTAGTCAAAATGGTTTTGATGGAGGAGTTGTTATTTTTGAAAATGGAGCGGATCCAGCTGATATGGTAAAGGATAGAAAAATAAAAGAGTTAGAAGAGCTATTTTCAAATCCAACTCCTTTTGCAAATTTTGCAATTAGTTACATTGTTTCAAGTTATAATATAAACAATCCTGTTGAGAAGCAAAAAGCATTAAGTGAAGCAAACGAATATTTAAGTAGTTTAAGCCAACTTTATCAAGAAGAGTATAAAAGATTTTTAGCTCAAAAATTAAATATAAAAGAGAGTTTGATAAAAACGTCAAATACTATACACAGAAAAAATAGTGTAGAACTTTCAAAAGTTGATATTGCAGAGCTTTGTATCATAAAATCAATATTGGATGATCCTAGAAGATTGGATATAGTTTTAGACAAGATAGATAAATCAATGTTTGAACATCATCAAGAAGAGTTTGAAGAGTTACTAAATGATATAAATAGTAGTTCTTTAAATAAAATCATATTAAATGATAAATTGGAAAGCTATGATGAGGCTAGATTAAATAGAGAGTTATTGGTTCTTTTACATAAATTTTATTCAAATAAACTTTTGACATTATCCTATGACAATAGCATGAATTTTAAAGAGAAAGTTAATCAAATAAGAAAAGTAAAAGATAATCTATATCAATTAAAACAAGGAAAACTTGTAAGTTATAATTTATGACTTAAAGAAAGTTTAATTTCTAACCACGATATACAAGTATCTAATTAGCTTGTGTGCTGATTATGTGTTAAATCAAAATTTAAAGTGATTCTTTTTGTGTCAAGCTCTTTTATGTATTTATAATAATTACTCAATGTAATATTAATATTCTCGTGTCGTAACATATAAGATACCCATTCTACCTTTTCGCCCATAGTTAAACGAATTGAAGCAAAGGTATGCCTTGTTTGATATATCCCTCTATCTTCAATATCTAGTGTTTTTAATATCTTTTTAAATAAAAGACTAATATGGCTACTATATTTCCAAGGCTCTTTACCTTGAGCTGAATAAAATATATACTCTCTTAATCCAGTCTTTAATCTTTGTTTTTCAAAAAATGGTAAGGCTTCAATTGGTAAATCTATTGTTGCCTTAGATTTTTTTGTTTTTGGTGACTGTAAAAAACCGTGTGTAAACTGTTGATTTACAGAGATTGTCATATCTTTTAAATTTACATCAGACCATCTTAAGCCACATAGTTCACCCGTTCTTAATCCAGTTAAACAAGCAATAGCTAAAAAATTTCCTATTATTGGGTCATTGTAGTCAATTATTTTTTGTACTTCTTCCATATTAAATGGATTTATTTCATAACCACTAGACTTTATTTTCGGTTTTTTAATTATAAATGGTGTTGTGCTGATAATTTCCATTAAAATAGCTTTTTCAAATGCTGGTTTTAACAAACATTCACAAGTAGAAAGAGTATTTCTATCTTCAAAAGTTTTATAAAAATCAGATATATGAATTGGTTTTATATCTACAACTTTTTTATTATCAAAAAATGGTATAATTCTACTCTTTAGTAAAGATTCATAGCTTTTAAAAGAAGTCGCTTTTAATGTTCTTTCTTTGTCTTTAAGTACTTCTTCACAAAGCTCAACAACTGTTGGTGAAGTTTTTATAACATCAAATTTTTTAAAGAACTCTTCATTTTTTGCATAGCTTTTATAAAGCTTGATATTATCTTTTGAATATTCTAACTTTGTAGATATTCTTTTCCCTCCAGAATATCTAACGTATAGTATACCTTCTCTATTGTAAAACGTCATTTTAATCCTTTTTCTTTTTTATAGGCTAAAATTCCATCTTCTACAAAGGTTATTTTAATTGTTTTCCCCTTAATCTCTTTTCTATAATGAAAATTTTTTTTAAATCTTCCATCTTTAATCATATTATTTAATGTTCCATCCGAAATATTTAAGAATGCTTTTACTCCAGCTCTTTTAGTTAAATCATATTTAGGTTTTAGGTGTTGCTCTAAATTAAATATTTTATTTTGCATTGTTTCTATTTGCTTGTAGATGGTAGGTAGTAATTTTAAAACACTGAAATCAACTGTTGTATTTGCATTATTCATTTTATTTCTCCTTTTTATATTTGTAATTTAAATTTATTTTAAAGTACCTAGAAGAGATTTATTATATAAATCAAAAAAAGTATCTTTAATTCTTTTTTGTTTGTTTTAGATAGTTTTTTGTTTAATTATAATCTATCTAATGTTCTTTTTATTTTTTATGCCTTTAAAAAGAAAGATAATGGCTCGATTTTTTAGGTTTTTAAAAACCGTTAATAAAAATGAGCAAACAACTGGTAGATTTGTTTTGTGCACTTTTAATTTATTTCCAGTTGTTATTGAATAGTTCAATTTAAAATCCTATTATCATATTTTCTCTATTGGCTTGATTTAATTCTTCAAGTTTAGAATTACTCATTGCTTTTTTGATTTGTTTTGCATTCCAATCATCCCAAAATTCACCATCATTTGTATTTTCGTAAAACTGAAAATTAGTTAAATCAAAATTACTTTTTTGTGTTAAGTTTTTATTATCCAACTCTTGCTCTAACTCTTGCTCTAACTCTTGCTCTAACTCTTGCTCTGCCGTTACATTTCCGTTACAATGTAACAATTCAGGTTTATTTTTTTTATTAGAAGCTCTATGATTTCGGACTCTTTCTGCACTTGAACTTTCGCTTCCAGTAATATCTTTTATTTGTTTAAAAAATATAGATTTATCCTCATAAATTTCTATCATTTTCATATTTTCACAAAATACTAAAGTAGCTTTAATATTTTCAACATCTTCATTTATTTTTATAGTTAATTCATCTTCAATATTTTCAAAAATACTTTCAAAAAATATAGTTCCATCATTTTTTAAACTTAGTATCATTAATTTTAAATATATGCAAGTAAAAGTATCTCCACCAGCAATTTTTCTAAGCTTTTGGATTTTTAAATCATCAAAGAATGTAGCTCCAATTTTTAACCAATAAAATCGTTTATTTATAGACTTTTTAAGTCTTTGTTTATTATTTTCATTTTTTTTCATGATAAAAAATATAATAGATTGATAAAGTCGAAGCTTTATTTAAATATTTGTATTCTTTCATCAATGAAAGCAGTTAATAAAATAGCTAGACCACTTGAAAAACTAACTCCATAATATTTAAATTTCTTTTCAGCTTTTTGCTTTAGTTCCATATTTAAAGTAGTTGAAGTTTTCCAATCTTTATTTTTTTTATTTTTTTCCATTTGAACCCCTTTTTTAGATTTAATACTTTTTATGTAAATAAATGTAAGTTTATTTATGCTAAATTACTCCATAAAACTTTATATTTTAAAGTAAAATCAAGTATTTTAAAGTATTTAAAGCAATTATAATGAGTTATAAAATTAAAGTCAAGTAAATTGGAGTATAAAATATGAAAAATATTGATTTTTTATTAAATAAATTAAGATATGTTACAAATACAAAAACAGATAAAGAACTTTGTAAATTACTAGATATAAGTTATTCAACTTTAGATACTTGGAAGAACAATGATAAAATACCACAAAAAAGACTTTATGAAATTTCTCAAAAAGTATCTATATCATTAGATGAATTGATTAGAATTATGAATAAAGAACTTAATTCAATTAATGATTTAATTGAAGAAAGAGATATTTTTTTAGAAAAAGATATAAATTTATTTAAAGACATTGGAGAAGAACTTAATTTTATTGAAAAAAAACAAGTTTTAGAAAGTCATTGTAAAAAATTTAATATTCAAATTACAGAAATAAAAAATTTAAGGATATTATATTTATTTGAGTATCTTTTTAAAGATGTAGAAAGAATAAATAAAGTAGAAGAATTAGAAGAAGATATAAAAAAGCTAATGCTAAAATATGACCCACGACTAGCAGAAGATGAACAAACAAGAAATTTATTTTATAGTTTTTTAGAAGAACAAATTAAAAATTTTGAAGATAAATCTAAAGTGTAAAATGCTTATTCATAAATTTATAAATTCAATATCAAGAAGTGATTTAAGTAATTTTAAAACATTAAAACAATTACATAGATTGCTAAACAATATTCATTATAGTCCAGAATTACATAAAAAATTATTGTTACATGATTTTTTTGCTTATCCTGAAATAGATGGTGGTAAATTATATAGTAGAGAATGGTTAAAAGTTGATAAATTTACATTAGATATTTTGATAAAGCTTTTTGTTCCTTACGCTATTGAAAAATTTATTTGTTTTTCTAACTGTAAAACTAAAAAACAAATTAATATTAATATAAAAGATATAGAATTATTTAATATTTTATATAACTCATTTAACAATGCAGGTAATATTGATCATAATATCGAAGATACAACTTTTTATGTTAAAAAACTATTATTTTTAACTTTTTATGAACAATATCAATTTCAAAAAAGAGAATATTTTTATGTAGAACTATTCAGATTATTTAATCTTTATAAAACATATTCAGAAGTAGAAGATTTTTTAATTTTAAAAATAGGTATAAATTTAAAAGAATTTTCAATATTATCTTTAATTCTTTTTAAATACATAAATCAAAATGGTAAAATAAAAATTAAATTTTCAATAGATGAATTTATTAAATATGCAAACTATGATACAATAATTTCAAAAGATATGATATTAAAATACATTAATTATATATCAATTAATGAAGAAGAATTTAAAAAAAAATATTTTGTTATTCGTGAAGATAGTAATAAAAAAGATTTAATGCCTTATAATGAGTTACAAAAAATAGATAAATATTTACCAAAGGTATCATACTTATACCCATTACTTTTGGATGAAGAACAAGATAAATTACTTCTTCTATCATATACTTCTCTTAAAATATTCTTTAAATTTGAACGAATATATTTAGATATTTATCATAATGATAATATAAAAGATTTCAAATCAAAAATACACGGACATGCAATAAATGACTATATTAAAACATTTATACAAACAAACATTTATGATAAAAAAGTAAAAATATATGGTGATGAAAAGTATTATCCTATACAAAATAATGGTAAAAAATCAAAGAATGAATGTGATGCCCCAGATGTAATTGTTGAATTTGATAATTTTGTGATAATAATTGAGTGTAAATCAAAACCTTTTGATTTACTAAATTCTTTAAAAAATTTTGGTGAAACAGAATTTAAAAGAATTAGAGAAGATAAGATAAAATCAGAACTTAATATTAAAAGATATTTTGAAAATGTTAATTCTTTTTCTAATAAAAAAGTTTATAAATTTGTATCATATTTTTTTGATAATCCTTTTATGCTAAATATCGCAGAATTTAATTTGGATAAAAAATTAGATAGTCAAAGAATTATTATTACAGATATAAAATCAATAGAACTTCTTTTTATGATTAAAGGTATTTCACTAGATGATATTTTGGATAACTTTATTAAATTAGCTCCAAGTGAAATAACAAATGAAAATTCATTTGGTATGTATATTATAGATAATTATTCAAAGTATATTGATACATCAATAATAGATGAACATATAAAGCAAACATTTAAAGATATGTTTAATTCTAAATAAAAAGACCTAAAATTTTTTTGAAAAAAAGTTTTAGCAAAAGGACTTCGTAGAACAGAGAAAATTAAAGTGTAAGCTTTTATGGGAGTTACTCCCTATCTCTGTAATAAAATAAAACCACATAATTTAAACAATTAAATCATGATATCATTTATCTTGTTTTATAAAAGTTTTCTTAAATCTTTTATCACTTGAATTAATTTTATTCAAATCAAAATAGTTTTCTAAATCGTCATAACTAATTGAAAGATTATATTCAAATTATTTATAAAACTATAGGTCAAAATGTGAAAAAAATCAGAGAAGCAAAAGGTATAAGTCAGTTAAATTTAGCAAATGGCTATAGGTCATAAATCGGTTGGAGTTATTTCCAATTGTGAAATATGCCTGCAAAATAAACATTTTAATATCGAGCAATTAGTTAAAATTGCTGATGTTTTAGATGTTAATATTAAAGATTTTTTTGAAAATATGTAATTATTCATTTTCTTCAATATAATCTGTTATCATTTCCGATATCTTCTTCATTCTTTCATTGAAATCTTTATCAAATGTACCATCATCTATATAAAATGGTTTTACATAACCAACTTTTTTGAACTCATCTAAACTATATAAAAACTCAAAATATTTATCTAAAACTTCTATTTTAGTAGTTGTTCTAGTTATCTCTTTTTTAAATTTTTCATAATATTGTTCAATTTCTTCTTCTGTATAATTATAAAAATTTTCAATACAATATTGTTCAATAAAATATTTTTGAGTCATTCCAATTTTTGTAATCCACTCTTTTAAATCTTTTTGTTTTTCTTTTATATTATTACTCATTTTGTCCCTTGTTGTCCTTTACTACTATTTTATAATTTCATTATCCTAATTTTAGGAAATATATTTAAAGGAGCCTATTATGGCACAAAAAACTCCAATGACAAAAGCTGCATCACAAAGAATCCAGTCTGCAACGGCTAGACAAAATGGAGGTCAAACTCCAAAAGGTACTTTTAGTTCAAAAACTCAAAGTATAGTTGATTCAAAATCTTCAAAAGGAAATAAATAAAATGGATACATCAAATATGACTCAAGAGGAATTAGATCTTTGGTCTGATATTAATAATCCAAATAATGACGCTGATATGGATGACTGGGCAGATGCTCATAATCCTAACAACGACGATTATCTTGACTAAAAAATGACTATGAGATTTATCTCATAGTTGACATGCACTCATTTGCTTTTACTTCAAATATCTCTAAAAAAGTATTATAATCTTTTTGATATGAAGAATAAGAGTAGTCTAACTCTGTTTTTCCTAATGCACAAGTACAAATTTCTTTTTTATATAAATAAATTTTTCTTGCTAATGGTTTTTCATAATTTGATATACAATTGTTAATAATTTCATATTCAATTTCTATTGGATATCTATTTACTTGTAAATCATATTTCTCAACAATATCATCAATATGATGTCCAGCAACTCCACCTAAAGTTAATGCCATTAATATTGATACAACTTTTTGTTTATTAGTCATCTTCACTCCATAAATATTTCATTTTAAAAGCATATTGATACAAAGCATAAAAATAAAAGAATCCTAATACTAAAAATAATAGTCCTAAAATTGTAGATAAAAAATCTATTTCTTGTGTTGAAGTTTCAATTGTAGGTTCTATTAAAGAACCTATAAAATCAACTATTATTATAAAAAATATATAAATCCAAAATTCTTGATAAAAAACTTTTTTTTGATATACAAAGCCCCATATTCCAAGTACTGATATAAAATATATTAAATAAATTAATCCTATATACATATTACTAAAAATATTACTCTCTAAAAACAAGAATTGTTCTCCCTTGTAAAAAGATACTAAAAAAGTAAACAACAAGATACCCAATAACAACAAATATATTTTCCACAAGATACTACGTTTTACTATCAAATTAAATCTCCTCTTAACCTTTCTAAAATCTTCAAAAATGTTTTATTAAAAGTAAAACTTTATTATATAAAAGTTATTTTAAATATTTGTAATTAAAATGATAAAACAAAAAAATTAATATTATAAATTGATGAGATACCTTAATTAAAAAGTTAAAACTTAAATTCCTATATGCATTGTTAGTATATCTTTAAATACTAATAATCTTGTTAATTGTAGACTATTGTCCGTTGATAAATAGTCGATAATTAAATAATATACTCCTATGAATGACAAAGAACTACAATTATTAAAACAACTCGCAGAAAAAATAAAATCAAGAAGATTACAATTAAATTTATCTCAAGAAGCATTAGCCAATAAATGTGGCTTAGATAGAACATATATAAGCTTAGTAGAAAGAAGTAAAAGAAATCCAAGTTATCTTAGTTTAGTTAAATTGTGTGATGGTTTAGAGATTGATATTAAAGAATTGATAGGAAATTGATATGGTACTTACACCTTTAACCCAACAAGAATTAACAACTTTTTTTGATGAAACTGCAATTGAAGTTATACATTTCTTCTTAAAAAAATCAATCATTTCACAACCTGAAAAGATTGAAGGACAAAATGATTTACCAATTCAAATACCAAAAGAACATATAGAACAATGGATTGTTCAAGCTTTAGGAGTTAGACCAATCGGGGCAGGTTCGTATCCCGTAGATATTATTTCTGATACATGGGGTGCAGATGTAAAAATGTTATCTTGTAAAGTAGATAACAATGGCAATTTAACAAATGCAGATAGTGGAGAAACATCATTGGCTCAAAAATTTGGTGATGGTAATTTTGGTGACGGTAATACATTAGATGCTTTATTTGCATCAAGACAATATAGTTTTATTTGGGATAGATGGAAAGAGATAATAGTAAACAAATATCAAAGAGTAATCACAGACCATAACATAGAGAATATCTATTATTTTATAGTTTTAAGAGCAGATAATCAGTTCCATTTATGTGGAATGAAAGTAAATTTGGAAGAATTAGAGAATACAAATTTAAATGAAGTTCGTTCAACAAATGATAGTATATGGATTGATAATTTTCTTCATAATAATTTCGGACACGTAAAAATTTATAAAGCTAAAAAAAGATTAGAACTAAGATTAAAACCAAAATATTGGGTTGATAACAATAGAGTTATTACATTTAATACAAATTTTGAGCAAATAAGCGCAAATATTAGAGAAAAAATTGAGAATGATAAGTTAAGTGAATATATTGATTCAATTTTAATCCCAATAATTAAACAATGAAGATTTATTATGGCTTGTATTGAAGAAAATATTGGGATTGTAGCACTTGAGGGTGGGAAATTAATAATATACAGCAATGATATTGAAATATCAAGTGTTAATGTTCCAAGACCTTATTTGGAAGCTGAAAGAAGTCAAGATAGTGTAGTTGAAGCAGATGAATATTTTAATGATGAGTTTGGAAATGAGTATATTGATCTGTCAACAATTAATTACTAATCTTTAAATTTCCTAGTTTCAACATCATATTCTTTAATACAATTAGTTGTTTTAGTTGGAGTAATTCCATCTAAAACATTTTGGATTCTTTCAGCAAATGGATAAATCCCAACAGCAGGAACTGCATTACCTATTTGTCTTCTTACTTCGGTGTTAGTTCCCATAAAAATTAAATCATCAGGAAAACTTTGTAATCTAGCTCTTTCTCTATTTGTTAAAGGTCTAGGCTCATTATAGTGATAATGCCATGTTCCACCGCCACCACTTGCGATTAATGTATATGCAGGTTTATTTCTATCTAATCTTCTATAAATATTTGACATTAATCCTTTTACTGCCAAATGAGGTGGTAAATCTTTAAAATTTCCTCCTTCTGGAATGGCTGCAATTTTTTCTCTAGTTGAATCATTAATATTCATCAAATTATTGTTAATACAATTATTGTTAATATTTTTGAAAGCATCTAGTGAAGTTAAATGTTTATTTTTATGAGTAAATTCTGGTGGTATAAAATCTGTTTCTATATCTTTTCTTATTCCAATAAATAAAACCCTTTCTCTTAATTGAGGAACTCCAAAATCTGCAAAATTAACCAAAAATATTTTTAGTTTATATCCTGTATCTTCAAATCTTTTTTTAATGATTTTTACTGCTTCACCTTTATTTGCAGATAATATACCTTTTACATTTTCAGCTAAAAAAACTTTTGGTTTAAAATATTCAACATAACTTGCATATCTTTCATATAACTTACCATTAATATCATCTTTTACCCCTGTTTGTTTTCCAACAACTGAGAAAGTAACACATGGAAAACCTCCAAGTAAAACATCAAAGTTTTCATTAGGAATTTCTTTATAATCAAATTCAATAATATTTTTATTCAAGACTTTTGTATTTTTAAAATATTTATTATCGTTTTCTAAAGTTTTACAGGCATCACTATTTATATCAAGAGCATATTTTGTATCAAATCTTAACTTGTTAAACTTATTGCCTAAATAATTAAAATCCCCATGAAATCCAATATCAAGCCCACCTGCACCTGTAAAAGTTGAAATTATTTTATAGCAACTATCTTTTACATTATCTGATTTTATTAAATTAACTTTAGCTCTATTTGTCACTTAACATCTTCCATTATAAACTTTTATATTTATTTTTTTGTTCCATTATATCAAATTATATATATCAATTAGCAGAAGTAAATCATATAACTAAAATTGCACACTACTAAATTTTATTAACTTAATAAATGTTTGTTTAATTTTTATTGGTCATTCCATCTATTTACTAAAATTATTAATATAAATATTAAAATATTTTAAATGGTTTATGGGAAATTAATTAATTAAGATAAATAATTTAGATTATATTAATCTATCTCTCAAAACCATTTTTCTTCCTCAAATGCCCAAACTTACCTTTAGTTTTCACACTTAATCCCTGTTTAATTTCTCTTTGTTTTTTCATTTTTAAGAACTCTGCATTTTTCTTTTCTAGGTCTGTAAGTTCAACTATTTCAGATTTATATGTAGTTTGATTTTTTGTTTTATTTACTTGTAGATTCTTTTCATTTCTTCCTTGAATAGAACAATCCCAAACATCTTTAAAGCTTGTTTTAGTAAATACTTCTCTTTTACCATTTACAGCTTTTTTTCTAATTGTTCTTTCAATTGGTACTTTATCTACTTTTTGGAATTTAACAAATTCACCAACTTTTACATCATTTTCATTTATTACTTTTTCTAGTTCTTTACTCCAAATAGTTGTAATATCCCCATTCTTATTTTTGTAACTTACAAAATAGCTTTCATTATTTCTATTGTCAAATTTATATTTAGCTTTTCCAAATTGTGTTACTTCGTAATGATGATTTTTTATATTATCTTGCTTGTTATAATTTACATTTTTATCTAAATTATATTTCTCATATTTTCTAGTTGCATAGGCTTCTATCCCTAAATCATTAAGATTTTTTGCAAAGTTTTTTCTTAACTGTTCTAAATCTTTTTTTCTTACATCAATTCTATTTCCATCAATACCACTAATCTTTAAATCACAATGAATATGTGGATTATCTGTATCTCCATGAAATACTGCATAACTTGCATTATTTGGATATTTCTCTTTCATAGTTTTTAAAACTGCATTTAGTAGTTTATCACTTGGAGTAGCTTCATGCTCTTTCATAGAAAAAACAAAGTGTAAAACTTCTCTTCTCTCTTTTACATTTTGAGATTCATTTGGAATATTCTCTCCTGAATCATTAAAAAACTCTCTAAACTGTTTTAACTCTTCTTTGCCTTGATATTTATATAACTCGCTTTCAACAACTTCAAGTTCCCCTTTCCTAGTTACATAATTAAAGTGAGCTTTCCACTTTTGAAAGTTCTTTGAATTACCAGTTATTTTAATAACTACCTCTTTACCTCTTGGAGTATTTTTAACAATTGGTCTTTTTATACCTTTGTTTATTTTCTTAGTATAGTTATAAGGGCTTTTTGAAGCTCTTTCAAGCTTTGTATAAACTCTTTTTGCTCTTAACTCATCTTCATTTAGATTAATTCTTTTTGTCATTTATAAGCCTTGTGTAGTATTTAAAAGTAGGGTGGTATAAAATTTTTATACTACCCTTTACCTATTCTTTGATTCTTGCACTTAAGCATTTTAAATAACCTGATTTTGTTAAATCAAACTTTGCTATAAGTTCATAATCAGGTGCTACAAGTTGTTTATCTTCATCAAGTATTTTGAAAGAGAATTTATTATCTGCACTTGAAAACTTATTTGTCCAAAACACATTAAATGTGAATACTAAATCTTCATACAAAGCTTCTACAATTAAACTTTTTTTACCATATCTTAAATCTAATATCTCGATAATAATTTCTTCATTTAGTGGAAATTCTATCTCTTCGTTTTCTATAATTTCACTCATTTTTTATCCTTATTTTTTAAATCTTTTGCTTGTGTATTTAAAGAGATTATCTATCTCTTTTTTTGTGTCATCTATTTTTGAACTTAACTGTTCAAGAATTACTTTTAAATCATCTGTTTTAAACTCTTCATTGAAATGAATTTTTTTTAAAATTTGATGTAAATTTCTACCTATTACATTCATCTCAAACTTCATATTATTAAAAGCTTCTAGTTCATTTGGAGCTAAAAATCTTCTTTTATAAATTGAGTTTAAAAGTCTTAATTTTATTTCTGCCGTTAAAGAGTTAGTTCCAGTAATATTGGAAGCTTCTAATAAATAGTTTTTTTCACTTTGATATAAAATTAACCTTATTTCTGTTTCTTCATCATTTGTATTTAAAGTTGATAAATTAAACTCTTTTAATAGATTTAATTTATCCTCTAACATTTCATAAATACAAGAATTAGCAATTGATGTAAAAGTCATATGAACATGTTTTTGTAACTGTTCTAATCTTTCAACATTAGGATAAGCAATTCTTATAGTTGCTTTGTGTTTCCTAGACATTTTTTATATCTCCTTGTTTAACTTTGTTTAATCCTAGATTTTTATAATTTAGAACTAAATCAAATTAAATTTAGTGTGCTGATTTTGTGCTAATTTTTGATATATAAAATGTATAATTCTGCATATAAAATCATCTGCCAAAGTTGTAGAAGATGGAAGATAGACTTAATTAAATTTGTTTTATATACAAAACTCCAATATCCCTTTAAAGAAAGTTTAATAAAATCTTAGATATTATTCCCGTTCGAAAAATGCAAATTAGTATAAAAAACAACCCTAGTTATGCTTATAAACAAGAAGAGGATGAAAAGATGTACGCAATTATCAAATGTGGTGGAAAGCAATATAAAGTATCAGAAGGTGATATTATAGATATTGATTACACTGGTAAAGCTGCTAAAGAGACTTTAGAAATTACTGATGTACTTGCAGTTAACAACGGTGAGCTAAAAACAGGTTCAGCTGTAGAAAAAGCTAAAGTTGAAGCAGTTGTTGTTTTAGATGGAACAGGTGTAAATAGAGATAAAAAAGTTGTTATTTACAAAAAAAGAAGAAGAAAAGATTCTAAATTAAAAAGAGGTTTTAGAAAAAGCTTCACAAAAATTAGAATTACAAAAATTGCTGCTTAAGCATTAAAAAAATTTAAGGAGAAATAAAATGGCTCACAAAAAAGGTCAGGGTAGTACTCAGAATAATAGAGATTCAGCTGGTAGAAGACTTGGTGTTAAAAAATATGGTGGTGAAGTAGTAAGTGCTGGAAATATCATTATTAGACAAAGAGGAACTAAAGTTCACTTAGGAAATAATGTAGGTATGGGAAAAGATCATACAATATACTCTTTAATTGACGGTGTTGTTAAATTTGAAATTAAAGATAAAAAAAGAAAAAAAGTTTCTGTTTACGCTTCGTAAGCAAGGGATTTAGTTTTTTTAAAAAAGGGTGTATGTTTTACCATACACCCTTTTTTTATTTATAAAGGAAAACTATGTTTATAGATAGTGCAAGATTTAGTGTAAGTAGTGGAAAAGGTGGGCAAGGTTGTGCATCTTTTAGAAGGGAAAAATTTGTTGTTCAAGGTGGTCCTGATGGTGGAGATGGAGGAAAAGGTGGTGATGTTTACTTTGTGGTAGATAGCAATACTGATACTTTATCTTTTTATAAAGGAAAAAGAGTTTTTAAAGCTGATAAAGGTCAACCAGGAATGGGAAGACAAAAAACAGGTAAGTCTGGAGAACATCTTATTTTAACAGTAGCTCCTGGAACACAAATAATAGATGATGATACAAATGAAGTTTTATATGATTTACTTGAAGATGGTGAGAAATTTTTATTTATTGAAGGTGGAAAAGGTGGACTTGGAAATGTTCATTTTAAAAACTCAAGAAATCAAAGACCTACATATTTTCAACCAGGATTGCCAGGAATTACAAAAAATATAAGATTAGAGCTTAAATTAATTGCAGATGTTGGGCTTGTTGGTTATCCAAATGTTGGAAAATCTACTTTAATATCTGTAACATCAAATGCAACTCCAGAAATAGCAAACTATGAGTTTACAACATTAACTCCAAAATTAGGAGTTGTAAACGTTGGAGATTATAGCTCATTTGTAATGGCTGATATTCCTGGAATTATTGATGGTGCAAGTGAAGGAAAAGGGCTTGGATTAGAGTTTTTAAAACATATTGAAAGAACAAAAACTCTTTTATTTACAATAGATGTTGCAAATCATAGAACGATGATTGATCAATATAATGTATTAAAAGAAGAACTTTTTAAGTTTTCACAAGAGCTTTCACAAAGAGATTTTGCAATAGTTTTAAGTAAAATAGATGCTTATTATGGTGAAGATTTACAAAATGATATAGAAGAATTTTTAAAAGCTTTAAATCTTGAAACTTCTAAATCAAATGAGTATAAATTTGATACAAATTTACCATACTATGTTCAAGATTTAATTTTTACAAAAAAAGATAGTAGTAAACCATATTTTGTTTTACCAATATCATCTTTAGATAAAACAAATATTAATCCATTAAAATATGCTTTATATACAATGCTAGGAAAATAGATGAAACGATTAGTTATAAAGGTTGGAACTGCTGTTTTAACTCAAGGTGAAGAGTTAGCTTTGCAAAGAATGAAAAATCTAGTTAATCTAATTTCGACACTAAAAAATGATAAGAATTTAGAGGTAATACTAGTAAGCTCAGGAGCAGTTGGAGCAGGATATACAGAGCTAAAACTTGATAAAACAGTTCTAGCAAATAAACAAACTTTAGCTGCTATTGGTCAACCAAAATTAATGAAAACTTATCAAGAGATGTTTCAAGAATTTGGTATTACTGTTGCTCAAATGCTTTTTATTGCGGATGATTTTGATTCAAGAAAAAGGTCAAAAAATGCAAAAAATGTTATGGAGATATTGCTTCAAAATAAAGTAATTCCTATAATAAATGAAAATGATGTTATTGCAACTGAAGAGCTAATTGGAGATAACGACCAGTTAGCAGCTTATATAACACACTATTTTAAAGCTGATATGTTAGTTATTTTGACAGATATAGATGGATATTATGATAAAAATCCAAGAGAGTTTAGTGATGCAAAAATTCAAAAAATAATAAATGAAATATCACAAGATGAGCTTGATAAAAAACCTAGTGCAAACTCAAAATTTGCAACAGGTGGAATTGTTACCAAACTAAAAGCTGCTGATTTTTTAATGCAAAAAAATATTCCAATGTATTTAACTAGTGGTTTTGATTTGACAAATGCTTATGATTTTTTAGTTGAGAATAATCATAAAAGTGGAACAATTTTTAAAAAATAAGGAGAATGTTTTGAGTAAAAAAGTTTTATTTATGGGAACACCATCTTATGCTACAGAGATTTTAAAAGAGCTTTTAAATAATAAAAATTATGAAGTTATAGGAATTTTTACTCAAGAAGATAAACCTGTTGGTAGAAAACAAGTTTTAACTCCACCACATATAAAACAGTATTGTCTTGAAAATAATATTAATATTCCTATTTTACAACCAAAAAAACTAAAAGATAATCTTGTGGCTTATATTTCTATAAAAGAGTTAGAACCAGATTTTATAGTTGTTGCTGCGTATGGACAAATTTTACCAAAAGAGATTTTAAATCTAGCTCCTTGTATCAATCTTCATGCTTCTATCTTACCAAATTATAGAGGAGCTAGTCCTATACAAGAAGGTATTTTAAACGATAATGAATATTTGGGAGTTACTTCTATGCTTATGGAAGAAGGGCTTGATTGTGGTGATATTTTGGGATATTCATATCTTAAAAATGAGAGAAATATGTTAGTAAGTGAGGCTTTTACTAAACTTTCAGATTTAGCAACTAAGCTTACAATTACAACTTTAGATAATTTTGATAAATTAAAGCCGATAAAACAAAATGATGCATTGGCTAGTTTTTGCAAAAAAATAAAAAAAGAAGATGGTGAAGTAGATTTTAATTGTGCAAAAAAGCTTTTTTCTAAATATAAAGCTTACTCTTTTTGGCCAGGTATTTTTCTAAAATCTGAGCTTAAATTAAAAGATATTGAGTTTGTTGAAAATAGTTCACAAAATATTGCTGGAGAGATTTTAGAAATAGCAAAAGATTATATTGTAGTTGGTTGCAATCAAGGTAGATTAAAAATACGAACTTTGCAAGCTCCATCAAAAAACTCTATAAATAGTGTTGAATATATAAAAGGAAAAAGATTAACTATAGGAGATATTTTAAATTAATTTTATTGTTTATTTCAGTTTAAAAGGTTTTGTTATACAATTCTTAAAAATTTTATAAACATATATTCTTAAATTTAGAGTAAATCAATTAAAAGATTAAATTTTATTAAAATAATTAAAGGAAAAATATTATGTCAAAAGAGATAGTTTTGGATGATTATGCTTTTTTAGTAAGTGAAACAGATGAAAAAGGAATAATTATTTTTGCAAATGATGATTTTTGTAAAATCGCAGGATATGGAATTGATGAGTTAATAGGTAAACCTCACAATACTGTAAGACATCCAGATATGCCAAAAGCTGCATTTAAAGATTTGTGGGAAACTGTAAAAAAAGGTAATATCTGGACAGGATACGTTAAAAATGCAACTAAAGATGGAGATTACTATTGGGTATTTGCAACAGTTTATCCAACAATTACAAGTGAAGGAACAAAGGGATATTTATCTTGTAGAAGAAAAGCTAGCATTGAAGAGATAAAAACTCATGAGAATTTATATAAACAATTAAAAATGAACGAAAAAGCAGCTTAAGATTTAAATAATAAATCTTAAGCTAAATATGAAGTAAACAAAGTTATCGTAAATAGACTTACAATAACACCTAAAACTAGAGAATTTATAGCAATTTTTTCATCTAATCCACCTTTTATAGCTAAAACAGCAGCCATAGTCATTGGTGGCATTGCAACTTCTATTAATGTTACTTTTACCCATGTTTCATCTACTCCATAAAAATATTTAAATGTAAATAAAATTATAATTGGTATAATTAGCATTTTTAAAACAACAGCAACCGTTACAATATGTAACCTTGAAAATATATATTTTAATTCAAGTTTCATCCCAATAGCAATCATTGCAATAGGAACTAAAGTTGAGCCAAGATTTTGTGAGGTGTATATTATAAATTTTGGAACTTCAAAGTTTTTTGCAAATATTGTAATAAAAAATATAATCATTGGTGGGAATAGAAATATTGATTTTGAAATATTCAAAATAGAGTTTTTTCTTCCACTTCCCCAAGTTATTATAATCATTCCAACTGATACTAAAAGTAAGAAAGAACCAAAAATATCATAAATAACACCATATACAATATAATCTTGACCATAAAAAGCATCTATATAAGAAAAACCTATAAAAGAGGTATTTCCAAAAGTTGCCATAATCATAAAAGTGGCTAGAGTAACTCTGTTTAGTCTCATAATTTTTCCAACACAGTATGATAAAAATAGATTAAAAAATATTATTGCCATAAACATAAGAATAAGCCATAAAATTTTTGTATCTAGCTGTAGTGGATAAATTTTTGAAAAAACTATTGCTGGAAGAGAGAAATATATAATAAAATCTACTAATTGTTTTGAATTATCTTGAAAAATAATTTTAAATAAATAACCAAAAAGTAGGTATATAGCTATTGGTAAAACTGGGTCTAACATCTTCTGCCTTTATGAAAATAAGGATTTCATTATAATTAATATAATCTTCTACTTTAATTATATATAATCTTCAAATGAAAATTATAAGATTAAATGAAGTTAATTCAACACAAAGCTATTTAAAAGAGTATATACAAAAAAATGGTTATAACAATCCATTATGTGTAACTTCAAAAATACAAACTGCAGGAGTTGGAAGCAGGGGAAACTCTTGGATTGGAAAAGAGGGAAATCTTTTTTTCTCTTTTGTTGTAAGTAAAGATAATTTACCCAAAGATTTACCACTTCAAAGTGCTAGTATATATTTTACATATATTTTAAAAGATATTTTACAAAAGAGTGGTTCAAAACTATTTTTAAAATGGCCAAATGATTTTTATATAAAAAATAGAAAAATTGGTGGAGCAATAACTTCTACAAATAAAGAGTTACTATTTTGTGGTATAGGTTTAAATCTTATTGAAGTAGATGATAGTTTTGGAAAACTTGATATAAGCATAGATATTGATGAAATTTTAAATTTATATTTTATAGAGATAGAAAAAAAAATTCCGTGGAAGCAAATTTTTAGTCTTTTTAAGATAGAATTTATGCATTCTAAAAATTTTCAAGCAACTGTTGATGGTGTTAAAGTTTCACTTGAAAATGCTATTTTAAATAGCGATGGTTCTATACAAATTGAAAACAAAAAGGTATTTAGTTTAAGATGACAGAAATTATTTCAATAGCAAATCAAAAAGGCGGAGTAGGAAAAACTACAACTGCTGTAAATCTTAGTGCAGCCCTTGCTCTAGATGGGAAAAAAGTTCTTTTAATAGATGCTGATCCACAAGCAAATGCTACAACTTCTTTAGGTTTTCATAGAGATACATATGAATATAATATTTATCATGTAATGCTTGGAACAAAAGAGCTTTCAGAGATTATTTTGGACTCTGAAATAGAAAATTTGAAAGTTGCACCTTCAAATATAGGTCTTGTAGGAATAGAAAAAGAGTTTTACAAAAACACTAAAGAGCGTGAACTTGTATTAAAAAGGAAAATCGATACAGTTAAAGCCGATTATGATTACATAATAATTGATTCACCTCCAGCTTTAGGACCAATTACAATAAATACTTTGGGTGCTTCAACCTCTGTTTTAATACCAATTCAGTGTGAATTTTTTGCTTTAGAAGGTTTAGCACAGCTTTTAAATACAATAAAACTTGTAAAGCAAACGATAAATAAAAATCTTCAAATAAAAGGTTTTTTACCAACTATGTATTCTGCTCAAAATAACTTATCAAAACAAGTTTTTGCAGATTTAGCACAACATTTTGAAAACAAGCTATTTAAAGTAGATGATGACTCGTATGTTGTAATTCCAAGAAATATTAAATTAGCGGAGAGTCCTAGTTTTGGTAAACCAATTATGCTTTATGATACTACATCTATTGGTACAAAAGCATATACAAACTTAGCAAAAGCAATTATTGGTTAAATTTTTTTAAGAGGAAAATAAGATGGCATTAGGAAGAGGATTAGGAGAACTTTTAGGTGAAGTTGAGACAGCTTATGGTAAATCTAGTGGAAACTCAAATAGTGGAGTTAATAAAATTGAAGTATCTTTGATTAAACCAAATCCAAATCAGCCAAGAAAAATCTTTGATGAAGAGAAGCTTCAAGAGCTAAGCGCTTCTATAAAAGAGCATGGTCTTTTGCAACCAATTGTTGTTGTTGAAGATGAAGATGGAACTTATACTTTAATTGCTGGAGAGAGAAGATTAAGAGCTCATAAGCTTGCAAATATTGAAGAGATAAAAGCAATTATAGTAGATAAAGATGAGTTTAAGCTAAGAGAGTTGGCTTTAATAGAAAATATTCAAAGAGATGATTTAAATATTATAGAGTTAGCTTTTTGTTATGCGCAACTACTAAATGAACACAATATCACTCATGAAGAGCTATCAAAAAAAGTTTTTAAAAGTCGAACTTCTATTACAAATACTTTAAGATTACTACAATTAAGCTCATATGTTCAACAATTTTTGGCTACAGATAAAATTAGTGCAGGTCATGCAAAAATGATGATAGGATTAACAACTGAAGATCAAAAAAAGATTTGTGATACTATTATTGGGCAAAAACTTTCTGTAAGAGAGACAGAAAAATTAATAAAAGATTTAAAAGAGAAAGATACTCCAAAACCAAAAAAAGAAAAAGTTACAAATAGTTACAACATTAGTAATTTGAAATCATTTGCTGAGTTTTTAAAAAATGATAAAATCAAAGCTAAAATAGATAAAAATTCAATAAAAATTGAATTCAACTCTCAAGAAGATATAGATAAGATAAGTAGTTACTTTAAGATACAATAAAATAAAAAAATCCATATTCTTAACTATTTTAATATAAATTTATAGATAAATTTGATAAAATAAAAACGTTTTAGTTAAACTAAACTGTAAAAATATGGAGGAATGAATGTTAGACATAAGTCCTGTACTATTGCTTAGTTCTGGTATCATCTTTCTTTTAGTGGTTGCTAGGCTAAACAGTTGTCTTTTCAAACCTATACTTCAACATATGGATGAAAGATCTGCTCAAATCAAAAAAGATTTGGAAGATTCAAAATCAAATAGTGCTGATGTAGATGGTTTTTTAGCAGAAGCAAATGATTTGCTTTCAAAAGCTAAAAGAGAAGCAGCTGCAATTAGAGAGCAAGCTTATAAGGAAGCAAAAGATAGTGCTGATGTTAAACTTGCAAGTGCTAAATTAAATTTAGAAGCAAAATCTGCTGAATTTGCTAAAAGTTTACAAGATGAGACGAAAGCATTAAAAGCCTCTTTATTGTCATCAATGCCACAATTTAACGAAAGCTTAAAATCTAAGCTTAGTTCAATATAGGAAGTGATAATGAAAAGAGTACTATTACTATTAGCTATGGCTATGGTTCCAGTTGCATTATTTGCAAGCGAAGGTGCGGAAACGAACTACGATATAGTTCAAAGAACCGTTAATTTTATTATATTTGCTGCGATTTTATGGTATTTACTTGCTGACAAAATTAAAGCATTTTTTGCTAATAGAACTTTAGGAATTCAATCTGAACTAGATAAAGTTCAAGATAGTTTAAAAGCTTCTAAAGATAGAGTTGCTGAAGCTCAAAAAAAATTAGATGATGCAAAAAAGATTTCTGCTGAAATAATCGAAAGTGCAAAGTCTGATATTGAAAATATTAAACAAAAAATTTCAGCATCTGTAGATGCAGATATCGCAAATTTAAGTAAAAATTTAGATGAGATGATAAAAGTTGAAATTTCTAAAGCTAAGAAACAAGTTGTTGCTGAAATACTTGATGAGCTGTTGAATTCAGAAAATATTAAACTATCTCAAGATGAGTTAGTAAATATTGTTCTTAAAAGGGTAGCATAATGAAAGATTTAGTAGCAAAACGATATGTGAAAGCTTTGGTTGATGGAAGAGATTTAAATAGTGTTGCTTTGATTTCTGAGAAATTAAACGAAGTTTCAAAAGCTTTCAAAAGTGATAAATTTAACTCTATATTGTCATCTTCTGATATAAATGAAGTTGAAAAAACTAAATTTATTTTATCTATTATTGATAAAGCAGATAAAAGTTTGGAAAACTTTATTAAATTACTTGGTGAAAAAAGAAGATTAAATATTATTCCTGAAATAGCTTTTGAGTTAAAAACTCAAATTGCAAAGATGAATAGTAGTTATGTTGGAACTGTTTATACAAATAAAGAGTTATCGAATAGTTATATATCTTCTATAGAAGAACAATTTAGTAAAAAATTTAATGTAAAACTTTCATTATCGCAAAATGTGTGCGATTATGATGGTATTAAAGTTGATATAGATGGGCTAGGTGTTGAAATATCTTTTTCTAAAGATAGATTAAGAACTCAGCTAATTAATCATATTTTAAAAGCAGTTTAGAACTTATAAAGGAGAATTTGAATGGGTGCAAAAATTCAAGCAGATGAAATCAGTTCGATTATTAAAGAGAGAATTGATAACTTTGAATTAAATGTAGATGTAAACGAAACTGGTAAGATTATATCTTATGCAGATGGTATTGCTCAAGTTTACGGTCTTAAGAATGTTATGGCTGGTGAGATGGTTGAGTTTGAGAACGGTGAAAAAGGTATGGCTGCAAACTTAGAAGAGTCTTCAGTTGGTATCGTTGTTCTTGGAAAAGGTACTGGTCTTAGAGAAGGAACTTCTTGTAAAAGATTGGGAGAACTTCTTGAGGTTCCAGTTGGTGAAGCACTAATTGGTAGAGTTGTTAATGCTCTTGGTGAGCCAATTGATGGTAAAGGTGCAATTAATTCAACTGAAACAAGATATGTTGAAGAAAAAGCTCCTGGAATTATGTCAAGAAAATCTGTTCATGAGCCATTACAAACTGGTATTAAAGCTATTGATGCATTAGTTCCAATTGGAAGAGGGCAAAGAGAGCTTATTATTGGTGATAGACAAACTGGTAAGACAACTGTTGCTATTGATACAATTCTTAACCAAAAAGGTGAAAATGTTATTTGTATTTATGTTGCAATTGGACAAAAATCATCTTCTGTTGCTTCAGTTGTAAGAACACTTGAAGAAGCTGGAGCTATGGATTATACAATTGTTGTAAATGCATCAGCTTCTGATTCATCAACATTACAATTCCTTGCACCATATACAGGTGTTACTATGGGTGAATTTTTCAGAGATAATGGTAAACATGCACTAATTATTTATGATGATTTATCAAAACATGCAGTTGCATATAGAGAGATGTCATTAATTTTAAGAAGACCTCCAGGAAGAGAAGCATACCCAGGAGACGTATTCTACCTACACTCAAGATTACTTGAGAGAGCTGCAAAAATGAGTGATGAAAAAGGTGCTGGTTCTATGACTGCGTTACCAATTATTGAAACTCAAGCTGGAGACGTTGCTGCATATATTCCAACAAACGTAATTTCTATTACTGATGGACAAATATTCTTAGAAACAAACCTATTTAACTCAGGTATTAGACCTGCAATTAACGTTGGTTTATCAGTTTCAAGAGTTGGAGGAGCTGCTCAAATTAAAGCTACAAAACAAGTTGCTGGTACATTAAAACTATCTCTTGCACAATATAGAGAACTTGAGGCGTTTGCACAATTCGCATCAGATCTAGATGAAGCAACAAGAAGAGAGTTAGAGCTTGGACAAAGAATGGTTGAAGTTTTAAAACAAGGTGTTAATAAACCACTTGTTATTGAAAAACAAGTTGTAATTATTTATGCAGGTACTAAAGGGTACTTAAATGATGTTGCGGTTAAAGATGTTGTAAGATTTGAAAATGAATTACATGCATTTATTGAGCAAAAATATTCAAATATTTTAGATGCAATTAAGTCAAGTCAAAAAATTGATGATAATACAGAGGCACAATTAAAAGCTGCATTAGAAGAGTTTAAAACTGTATTTAATGCAAACTAAGGACTAGTCTATGGCTAACTTAAAAGAGATAAAAATAAAAATAAATAGTGTTAAAAATACTCAGAAAACTACAAAAGCTATGAAGCTTGTATCTTCTGCAAAACTTACGAGAACTAGACAATTGTCTGAGCAATCAAGAAGTTATGCAAATAAGATAAATGAAGTACTTTCTGATATTGCAACACGAGTTAGCAAAGTTCAAGATGATGGAAATATTGGTAGAGCATTTATTCAAAACTCAACTCCAAAAACAGTTGATATTGTTTTTGTAACTGCCGATAAAGGACTTTGTGGTGGTTTTAATGTGGCAACAATTAAAACTGTTAGTAAGTTAATAAATGAATACGAAGCAAAAGGTGCAAAAGTAAGATTAAGAGCTGCTGGAAAAAAAGGAGTTGAATTCTTCTCATTTCAAGGTGCTACTCTTGAGCAAAAAGCTGTTGAGTTATCATCAGCTCCAACTTATGAAAAAGCATCTAATTACATAAAACTTGCTGTTGAAGATTTTAAAAATGAGCTTACTGATAAAGTAATAATTGTTTATAATGGTTTTTTAAATATGCTAACTCAAGAAATTAGAGTAAAAGAGATATTGCCAGTTAGTTTAGAAAAAGTTGAAATAAGTGAAACTACTTCTATGCTAAATATAGAACCGGATGATGATGATGAAGTTTTAAAAGAGTTAACTGATAAATATATTGATTTCAATATGTATTATGCACTTATAGACTCATTAGCAGCTGAACACAGTGCTAGAATGCAGGCTATGGAAGCTGCAAGTAAAAATGCAAAAGAGAAAGTAAATAGTTTAACAGTTGAATACAATAAAGCTAGACAAGCAGCAATTACAACAGAGCTAATAGAGATTATTAGTGGTGTTGAAGCATTAAAATAATTTAATAAGGAGAAGCCCTATATGAAAGGTAAAATTATTCAGGTAATGGGTCCAGTCGTTGACGTAGAGTTCGATGGATACTTACCAGAAATTAACGAAGCTATTGATGTATCTGGTATTGCATCAGGTAAAGATAGATTAGTATTAGAAGTAGCAGCGCATATTGGTGATGGAAGAGTTAGAGCTATCGCTATGGATATGACAGACGGATTAATAAGAGGTCAGGAGTGTATAGCTACTGGTGGACCTATTAAAGTTCCAGTTGGTGAAGCGGTTTTAGGAAGAATTTTTAACGTTATTGGTGATCCAGTTGATGAAGGTGCTCCTATTCCTGCAGATGTTGAAAGATGGTCTATTCATAGATCTGCTCCTGCTTTTGAAGAGCAATCAACAAAAACAGAGATGTTTGAAACAGGTATCAAAGTTGTTGACCTTTTAGCACCATATTCAAAAGGTGGAAAAGTTGGACTATTTGGTGGTGCTGGAGTTGGAAAAACAGTTATTATTATGGAATTAATCCATAACGTTGCATTTAAACACTCTGGATACTCTGTATTTGCTGGAGTTGGTGAAAGAACAAGAGAAGGAAATGACCTTTATCATGAGATGAAAGATTCAAACGTTCTTGATAAAGTTGCACTGTGCTATGGTCAAATGAGTGAACCACCAGGTGCTAGAAATAGAATTGCACTTACAGGTCTTACAATGGCTGAATATTTTAGAGATGAAAAAGGACTAGATGTTCTTATGTTCGTTGATAATATCTTTAGATTTGCACAATCAGGTTCTGAAATGTCAGCACTTTTAGGAAGAATTCCTTCAGCTGTTGGATACCAACCAACACTTGCAAGCGAAATGGGTAAATTACAAGAGAGAATTACTTCAACTTCTAAAGGTTCTATTACTTCAGTTCAAGCTGTTTACGTTCCAGCGGATGACTTAACCGATCCAGCACCAGCTTCTGTTTTTGCTCACTTAGATGCAACTACAGTTTTAAATAGAAAAATTGCAGAAAAAGGTATTTATCCAGCAGTTGATCCACTAGATTCAACATCAAGAATCTTAAGTGCAGATATTATTGGACAAGAACACTATAACACTGCAAGAGGTGTTCAATCGGTTCTTCAAAAATATAAAGATTTACAAGATATTATTGCAATTCTTGGTATGGACGAATTATCAGAAGCTGATAAACTTGTAGTTGCACGTGCAAGAAAAATTGAAAGATTCTTATCACAACCATTCTTCGTTGCTGAAGTATTTACAGGAAGTCCTGGAAAATATGTTGAGTTGAAAGATACAATAGCAGGATTCCAAGGAATTTTAGATGGTAAATATGACCATATCCCTGAAATGGCATTCTATATGGTTGGTGGAATTGATGAGGTTTTAGCAAAAGCTGAGAAAATGAAATAAACCATAAAGGGTTATAGTATGGATACAATTAAATTATCAATAGTTACTCCAACTGGTAGCATATTTAATGGTGATGTTAAAACTGTAACTCTCCCTGGAAAAGAGGGAGAGTTTGGTGTTTTACCTGGACACTCATCATTATTATCAACTCTTAGTGTTGGTGTAATTGTTATTGAAAAAATAGATTCTACTGAAGCTGTTGCTATTAACTGGGGACATGTTAAGGTAGATGAAAAATCAGTTGATGTATTAGTTGATGGAGCTATTGCATTAACAGGCGGAAAAGATTCAGAAATTTCAAAAAATCTTGAAGCTGCAAAAGAGTTGGTAAACTCAGTTAAAGATTCTAAAGTATCTATGGCTGCAGTTGAAGCAAAAATTAATTCATTTGCATAAAAATATATGATTTCTACATTACTAAATTATTTGGCAAATAGTAGCGCTATAACTTATATAGTTTTAGCGCTATTGTCAGTTTATACGATAGTTGTTTTTTGGATTTTCTTTTATAGAAATAATGCATTAAACCGATTAATAGCAAATGAAAAAAGATCTTTAGAAATTTTAACAACAAGCCAATCAAAATTTTCTCCACTTTCACTTTTAACACAGTGTTCAAATGGAACTGCTTCAAAAGAAATTTTACATGCTTGTGAGATAAATATTATAAAAGATGCAAGTAATGGTGTATCTTGGTTAGCTATTATCTCATCAACTTCTCCATTTATAGGTCTTTTTGGAACAGTTGTTGGAATATTAGAGTCATTTGCAAAATTTGCAAATCAATCAAAAGTTGCGTTTTCAATTATAGCTCCAGCTATTAGTGAAGCATTAGTAGCAACTGCTGCAGGTATTTTTGTTGCAATATTTGCTTATACATTCCACCAAATTATTTCAAGAAAAATATATGAATTAAATATCTATTTAAAAGCTCAATCTGAAATAATAGTAGCTAAAGGGTAAAAATTGTTTGATTTTAATCAAAAACCAGATTTAAATATTACACCGTTGGTTGATATTATGCTTGTACTTCTTGCAATTTTAATGGTTACAGCACCTGTTATTGAGTTTGAAGAACCTATAAATCTTCCAACAGGAAGTAAATCTCAACAATCTCAAGATGTTGCTAAAATTGATATTATTATTACAAAAGATAGAATTGTTACTTTAAATAAAAATAAGGTTGAAATATCAAATTTTGCAGATAACTTTTTGCTCTTTTCAAAAGGTAAAGATCAAAATACTCCAATACATATAAGAGCAGACAAAAGCTTGAAATATGATGATATTGTATATGTTCTAAAATCAGTTAAAGAAGCTGGTTTCTTCAAAGTTGCTTTAGTAACAGATGGATAAAAATGCAAAATAATTCTTCATTTATTATTTCCGGTATTATTGCATTTTTTATATATTTTTCAATATGTTTTTTAGTTATGTACTATATATTTTCTCCAATCAAGGAGAGTATTAACATAACTCCAAGCTCAACTACCATAGAACTTGATATGATAGAAGAGATAGCAGAGAAAAAAATGGTTGAAAGAAAAACAGAAAAGATTGTAAAAGAAGAAGTTGTTGAAAAATCTACTTCAGCTTCAAATGAAAAAAAACCAGACTTAAAATCTTTATTTGCAAATGTTAAAGAGACATCTAATAAAGTTGTAAAAGAAGAGGTTAATAATGTTGAAAAATCTATTGATCCTAAAAGATTTAAGTCTAAATTTGAAAAAGAGAAAAAATCATCAAACATAAAAATTGATAAATTATTAGAAGATGAAAAAACAGCAACAGATTCAAAGCTTAAAAGCTCTGCAAAAGGAGATAAAAGTGATGATTATGCAAGTAAAATTTATGAAATTTTACAAGCTGGTGCTCCAATATCTCAAGATACAAAAGTTTTAGCAAAAGTAATAATAATGGTTGATGAAAATGGAAAATTTGATTATAAAATACAAAAAGCATCTAGTGATGAGGGTTATAATGAGGCTCTAAAATCATATTTAGATACGCAAAGAGGAGTTCCATATCCAATTCCACCAAATGGAAAAGGTGTTAGATACTCAGTTGATTTTAAATTTGAAGGATAAAAAATGAAAAAAATATTTTTATTAATAGCTATATTTATTAGCTCTGTTTTTGCAGAAGTTGATGGTCACTTAGATATTGTTAAAAAAGGTATGGTTTTACCAAAAGTTGGTGTTTCAATTGCTAGTGATAGTTTAGAAAAAGAGACTTTAAGCAAGATAAAAAAGGCACTTATAGATGATTTCAATGTAAGTGGACACTTTGAAGTTGCAAATGTTTCATCTGTATCAACTTATGATAGTTTACCAGATATTTTAGGTTTATCAAATCAAGGTGTAAATTTATTTGTAAATCTTTCAGCAAAAAAAGATGGAAATGGTAACTATACTTTAATGACAAAGTTGTATGATATAAATTCAAGAGCTTTGGTTTTGGAAAAAAATTATACAACTTCACTTGAGGAGAGATTTGTTTTTTTAGCACATAAAGCAGCTATTTCTATAAATGACCATTTTAAAGCTCCTAGTATATCTTGGATGGATAGATTTGTAGTGTTTTCAGTTTATGAAGGTCCAGGAAAAGCTGATATTATGATAGGTGATTATACTTTAACTTATAAAAAAAGAGTTGTAAGCGGTGGTCTTAATATATTTCCAAAATGGGCAGATAAAGAGCAAAAAACTATTTACTATACATCTTATAACTACAAAAAACCAACTTTGGTTAAGTTAAATATATATAATAGAAGTAAAGATGTAATTATGGATTCTGATGGAATGTTGGCTTGTTCAGATGTAAATGCGGATGGAACGAAACTTTTAGTAACAGCTTCTCCAACAGGTCAACCAGATGTATTTTTGTATGATACAAGAACAAGAGCAAAAAAACAGATAACAACTTATAGTGGAATTGATGTTGGTGGACAATTTGTTGAAAATGATAGTAAAATAGTTTTTGTATCAGATAGATTAGGAAATCCAAATATTTTTGCTCAAACTATTGGATCAAGTGGTGTTGAAAGATTAGTTTTTCATAGCAACAACAACTCATCAGTTACTTCAAGTGGAAATAATGTAATTTTTAGTAGTAAAGATGCAAGTAATGAGTTAGGTAAAAGTTTTAATCTATATCTTATCTCAACAAAATCAGACAGTTTAAAAAGATTAACTTCAAGTGGTGTAAATCAGTTTCCGAAATTTTCTAGTGATGGACAAAGTGTTTTATTTATAAAAACTGATGGAACTAGTTCTGTTGGTATCATTAGATTAGAGCACAATAAATCGTTTTTATTCCCATTGGCAGGAAAAAGAATTCAGTCAATTGACTGGTAAAATTTCAAAAACATTTTAGGGCTATATGCCCTAAAATATCAAATCTCTTTTAAATTTACTTTTTTTATTAAAAAAAGATTCAAATCATATAAAATATTATAAAAAAGACAAAAAATATAAACAATAATTAAGTTTCACTTTAGTACTATTTCTTGAAAATTTTATTTTAAGGAAAAATAATGAAAAAGTTAGGTCTTTATTCAGTTTTAGTTTCGGCTTTACTATTTACTACAGGTTGTAGCGAAAAAAATGCTGATGTAAATGATGTTGTAGCACCAGATAGCTCATCTGTTGAGGCACCAATCCAAGATGGTACTCTTTTAGAAAGAGCTGGTAATGGAAACTATTATATGATTAATGGTCAAAGAGTTTTAATTGAGCATGTTTATTTTGATTTTGATAAATACAATTTAACACCTGCTAATAAAGACAAGGCTGTAAGCAATGCTTCTAAACTTTCACAAGTTTCTTCTGATACTACAATTAAAGTATTCGGAAACACTGACGAATGGGGAAGCGATGAGTACAATTATGCTTTAGGTTTAAAAAGAGCAAATTCTGTTAAAGATGTTTTAGTAGCAAATGGTGTAAAAACTAATGTTACAATGGTATCTTTAGGTGAGAGTAATCCAGTTTGTACTGAAAAAACTAAAGAGTGTTGGGCAGAAAACAGAAGAGTTGAGCACGAATTAGAAAAATAATTTTTATGAAAAAAATTATACCTTTATTATTCGTAATAACTTCATTAACCGTAGCCGAAGAGGTTTCGGTTTATGGAGCATCTAACCAAGATAGCTCATATGGATTATCTGCAACTGAAAAACATATACTAAAAAATCAATCAAATATAAGTAATTTATCTTCTAAACTTGAAGAAATTAATAGTTTAGTAAAATCTATTAATGGTAGATTAGAGGGCTTAGAGTCTACATATGAAGGTGATTCAAAAAAATTAAATGATTTATCTTTAAAATTAAATCAATCTTCAGATTTAGCTTCTAACGAGCAAGCGTCAAATGTAAATCAATCAGATTTAAATAGTTTAAAAGCAGCTCTTACAAAATTAACAACTATGGTTAATAAAATAAATGCAGAATATGTTTCATCGACAGAATTAGAAAAAAATATGCAACAATTTATTACTAGAGAAGAGTTTGAAGCAGTTAAAAAAGCTATGGGAATTAAAACTCCACAAGGTACTGCTAAAACAACAGTTGAATCAAAAGAAAAATTAGTTGATGCAACTACTTCAAATATTAGTTCTGTTGAGCTTAAGACTGCAGATGATAAAATAAAATTTATGGCAGATGCCAAAAAAGATTATGATGCAAAAATTTACAATAGTGCTATTCCAAAGTTTGAAAAACTAATTGAAATAAACTATAAGCCTTCTGAAAATAACTACTATTTAGGTGATATGTTATTTAAAAGAAAAAAATATGATCAAGCTATCGTTTACTTTAAAAAGTCTGCAATGCTTAATGATAAAGCTTCTTATATGCCAACATTATTGCTAAATAGTGCTATTTCATTTGAAAATACTAAAGATAAAGAAAATGCTAAAAACTTTTATAGTACTTTAATAGAACTTTATCCAAATAGTCAAGAAGCTAAAACCGCTAAAACAAATTTAAATAAATTATAAAAGGAATTAAAATGTCAAATAAAGTAATTGGAATAGAATATACACTAAAAGATGCAAAAACTGGTGAACAACTAGATACAAATGTTGGACAAGCGCCGTTAGAGTTTGTTTCAGGAAAAGGTCAAATAATAAAAGGTTTAGAAGATAAACTTGTAAATATGTCTGCAAATGAAGAGGCTGATGTTTTAGTTGAGCCTAAAGATGGTTATGGTGAGTATAATGAGGAAGCAGTTCAAACTTTACCAAAAGAGCAATTTGCTGGAATTGAGTTAAGTGAAGGAATGAGTCTTTATGGTCAAGGTGAGCATGGAGAGACTATTCAAGTAGTTGTAAAATCTTTTGATGATACAAGTGTAACAATTGATTATAATCATCCAATGGCTGGAAGAACTTTAATGTTTTCAGTTGCAATATTAAGCTTAAGAGATGCAACAGAAGAAGAGATTCAATCAGGTGTTGTTGGTGGATTTGCTGCTATGGGTGGTGGATGCTGTGGAGGAGGTGGTTGTGGAACTGGACATGACCATGATGATCACGATCACGGACATAGCCATGGTGGTGGTTGTGGAACTGGTGGTGGACACGGTGGATGTGGTTGCCACTAATTTATTTTTATAAATAAATAAACTATAAAATTGCCCAAGTGTAGTGATACATTTGGGCAATTTAATTTTAAAACAAGAGGTTAAAATGAAAAAAGTTGCTTTTATATTCCCTGGACAAGGAAGTCAAACGATTGGTATGGGAAGAGATTTTTTTGAAAATAGTGATACTGCAAAAGAGATGATAAAAAAAGCAAGTGAAAGATTAAATATAGATTTTGAAAAACTTCTATTTGAAGAGAACGAAAATCTAGGAAAAACTGAGTTCACTCAACCTGCTATTTTACTAGTTAGTTCAATTGCTCTTGCAGTTTTTAAAGAAAAATGTAATATAGAACCAGAGTTTGTTTTAGGCCACTCATTAGGAGAATTCTCAGCTTTAGTTGCTGCTGGTGCAATTCATTATTTAGATGCAATTGAGCTTGTAAATAAAAGAGGTACTTTTATGACGGAAGCTTGCAGTGGTGGTGGTGCTGGAATGATGGCACTATTAGGTTTAGATGACGAAAAAGTTGAAGCTATGTGTAAAGAGCAAAGAGAAGCTGGAAAAAAAGTTTGGCCAGCTAACTACAATATGGATGGGCAACTTGTACTTGCAGGTTTAAAGGCTGATTTAGAGTCTTTAGTTGATACTTTTAAAGCTGCTGGTGCAAAAAGAGCATTAGTTTTAGATATGAGTGTTGCAAGTCATTGTGAACTACTTCAAAGTGCTGTTGAAAATCTAAAACCTTATTTACTTGAGTACCTAAATGATGAATTTTTAGATGTTATTTCAAATGTAAGTGCTGAAGTTTATAATACTAAAGATGAGGCAATTGAACTATTATCTTCTCAACTAATTAGTCCTGTGAAATATAAACAATCAATCAAAGCGCATGATAGTAAAGTTGATTTATATATTGAATTTGGAAATGGTGCTGTTTTAAAAGGTTTAAATAAAAAAAGCTCTGAAAAACCAACTTTAAATGTATCTGATATGAAAACTTTAAATGAAACAATAGAGGTTTTAAATGACTAAATTAGCAATTATGGGAGCTATGCAAGAAGAAATTGATCCTCTTTTAGAGTTCTTTAAAGATTATAAAACTATTGAGTATGCAGATAATAAGTATTATGAGGTAAATTATAAAGGTTTTGATATTGTAATTGCACACTCTAAAATTGGAAAAGTATTTGCAAGTTTAACAGCAAGCACTTTAATTCAAAAATTCTCTTGTGATACTCTACTTTTCTCAGGTGTTGCAGGAGCAATAAATCCAAAACTAAATATTGGTGATATGATAGTTGCTACAAAACTTTGCCAACATGATTTGGATATAACAGCTTTTGGACATCCTAATGGTTTTGTTCCAGGTGGAAAAGTTTTTGTTGATAGTTCTAAAGAACTTTTGGAAATAGCAAAAAAAGTAGCAGTTACTGAGAACTTAAAAGTTATTGAGGGAGTTATTGCAACTGGTGATCAATTTGTTCATTCAAATGAGAGAAAAGAGTTTATTGAAAAAACTTTTAATGCTGATGCTTTAGAGATGGAAGGTGCTAGTGTTGCTGTTGTTTGTGATTCATTAAATGTTCCTTTTTTTATTTTAAGAGCTATTAGTGATAGTGCTAATGGTGAAGCAAATTTTGATTTTGATGAGTTTTTAAATAGCAGTGCAAAAATATCAAGTAACTATTTAGTAAAAATCGTAGATGAGTTGATTAAAAAATAGTTTAATACTATTTTGTGTAGGATTATTCTATACTTCTTTTAAAATTTTTAAAGGATTTTATATGGAAAAACTACACAGAATTGAGAAAGATTTTTTAGGTGAAAAAGAGATAGAGTTTGATAAATATTATGGAATCCAAACTCTAAGAGCAAAAGAAAATTTTAATATTACTACAATTGGAATAAACCTTTTTCCAAATTTTATTATCTCTCTTGCGAAAGTTAAAAAAGCTTGTGCTTTAACAAACTTTGAGTTGGGAGATTTAACACAAATCCAAAAAGATGCAATTGTTAAAGCTTGTGATAAAATTATCGCAGGTGAATTTCATGATCAATTTATAGTTGACCCAATTCAAGGAGGAGCTGGTACATCTACAAATATGAATGCAAATGAAGTTATCGCAAATATAGCTTTGGAAATTTTAGGAGAACAAAAAGGTTCATACAATATTATTCATCCAAATAACCATGTAAATATGAGTCAATCTACAAATGATGCATACCCAACTGCAATTAAAATTACACTTTATGAACTAATTTTTAAATTACAAGATAGTCTAAAAATATTACGAGATGCTTTTTATGGAAAAGCTGTTGAATTTAAAGATATTTTAAAAATGGGAAGAACTCAACTTCAAGATGCAGTTCCAATGACTTTGGGGCAAGAGTTTAAAACTTATGCAACAATGATTGATGATGATATAAATAGGCTTTCAAAAGCTCAAGAACTTCTAAAAGAGGTAAATCTTGGGGCAACAGCTATTGGAACTGGAATAAATACAAAACCAGAGTATCAAAAACTTGTAATTAAACATTTACAAGATGTTACAAAAACAGATTATTATATGGCAAGAGATATGATTGAAGCAACTCAAGATACAAGTACTTTTGTACATATCTCTGGAAGATTTAAATCAATTGCTATAAAAGTATCAAAAATTTGTAATGATTTAAGACTTTTAAGTAGTGGTCCACGTGCAGGTTTAAATGAGATAAATCTTCCTCCAATGCAACCTGGAAGTTCAATAATGCCTGGAAAAGTAAATCCAGTTATGCCTGAAGTTGTAAATCAAGTTGCTTTTGACGTAATTGGAGCTGATGTTACAATATCAATGGCAAGTGAGCATGGACAACTTCAACTAAATGTGTTTGAGCCAATAATTGCATATAAACTATTTATCTCTATAAATATGATGAGAAGAGCATTTGAAAGTTTAGCTGAAAAGTGTATCAAAGGAATTACAGCAAATCCTGAAGTTTGTATGAATAATGTTTTAAACTCTGCAACTTTGGTAACTTCTTTAAATCCGATTTTGGGATATGAAAAAAGCTCTGCTGTTGCAAAAGAGGCTTTAAGAACTGGAAAAAGAGTTTATGATATTTTGTTGGAGCAAAAACTATTTACAAAAGAGGAGTTAGAAGAACTTCTTCAACCAAAAAATATGGTTCATAACTATGATAAAATCTAAAATCACAGTTATAAATACAGGAGGTACCTTTAATAAAAGGTACAATCCTATAACTGGAGAGCTTGAGGTTCCAAAAGATAGTTTAGCCTTAGATGAGATTATAAGTTACTGCTATAACATAGATTTTGATGTTTTAAATATCATCTCTAAAGATAGTTTAGAGATGAGTGATGTTGATAGAGAACTTATAGTAAGAACTATAAAAAATTGTAAAAATCAAAATATTATTATAGTTCATGGAACTGATACAATAGATTTAACGGCAAAATATTTAGATGAAAGAATAAAAAACAGAAATATAGTTTTAACAGGAGCTATGCTTCCAATCTCTATAAATAAAGTAGAAGCAACTCTAAATTTTTCACAAGCAATTGGTTTTCTTAACTCAAATTGTGAAAATGGTATTTATATATCAATGCATGGAAGTGTAAAAAACTATAAAAAACTTATAAAAAATAGAGAGCTAGGAAAATTTTTAGAGAAATAAATATATTAAAAATTTCTCTAATTTTAGCTATTTAAAAACTCTCCATCTACATAAAGCCAAATATTACTCTCTTTTAAAAATCTACTTTTTTCTATAAAAGAGATATCTTTTTTATTTTGAAACAAAGTAGCTTTAAATGTTACAAAGCTTTCAATTTCACTATCTATAAAATCTAAAATCTCTAGATTTTCAAAACTAGTATTTTTGCAAAATAGTTCAATATCTTCTTTCCAAGATGAGGTATTTAAAGAAAAATCGCAGTTTTTTTGATGAGTTGTTTTTATAATATAATCACTTTTACAAAAAGCAAAAGCACTAAATCTTGATTTCATAAGCTCTAAAGCGTTTGAAGGTTTTTTTATATTATCATGAAAAATTTTACAACATTTTTTATATTTTTTTAAACTTCCGCAAGGACAAATAGAGTTTACACTAAGTTTCAAAATAATCCTTTTTAATCTTTATATAAGAGTAATATTTAAACAAAGCTGTTTAAATTTATTAAGAATCTAATTTTAAAAGAAATTTACCTCTTTTTAGATAAAATCTAGCCTTAAAATTAAAAAATATAAAAAAAAGGATACAACCTATGGCATTATATACATGTGGACATATTATTCCAGATTCTGATTCAGTTTGTTCGGCTATCTCTTTAGCATATCTATTAAATAAAATTGGAAGAGCTGCAATACCTGCACGACAAGGTGAGTTAAATCCAGAGACAAAATTTATTTTAGATAAGTTTGGATTTGAAGCGCCAGTTTTAAAAACTTCATTTGCAGGTGATGAGCTTTTTATTACAGATTATTCAGATATCGCTCAAGCTCCACAAGATTTAGATAAAACAACAGTTGTTGGAATTGTTGATCATCACAAACTAGGTGATATTACAACTTCAGCTCCACTAGAGTGTTGGATTAGACCAGTTGGTTGTACAAATACTATTGTAAAAGAGATGTATGATTATCATAAAGTTGAAATTCCTGCAAATATTGCTGCTATTATGATGTGTGCAATTTTAAGTGATACAGTAATTTTTAAATCACCAACTTGTACTGCTCTTGATATTCAAGTTGTTAAAGAGTTATCAAAAATTTGTGGAATTGAAGATTTTGGTGCACTTGGTATGGAGATGTTTAAAGTTAAATCTGAAGTTGAAGGTACACCAGTTAGAGATTTAGTTATGAGAGATTACAAAAACTTTGATATGCATGGATTTAAAGTAGGAGTAGGGCAACTTGAAGTTGTAGATGGTTCTGTATTTGATAAAATCAAAGATGATTTATTGGAAGATATAAAAAAAGTTAAAGATGAACAAAATCTTCATACAGTTGCACTTTTATTAACTGATATTATGAAAGAGGGAAGTGAAGTATTGGTTGTATCAAATGATACATCAATTTTTGAAAAAGCATTTAACTGTAAACTTGAAAATGGAAAAGTTTGGTTAGATGGTTGTTTAAGTAGAAAAAAACAGATCATTCCTTTCTTAGAGCCTGCGTTTGCTTAAGATATAAAAGCCTTTTGGCTTTTATATCTTAATTCCTTAGGAGAAAAAAATGAAAAAATATTTAATAGAATTTTTAAAAGATATAGGAATAGAGCCAAATTTAATTGCAATGAGTATCTCTATTTTACTTATTATTGCAATTACTTCTATAGTAATCCACCTAGTTTTACATAAAATTATCTTAAAAGCTATCAAAAAACTTGATTTGAAAAAGAGAAATATTATTACTACATCTTTGCTTGAAGAGAATTTATTTCAAAGATTAGCTCTTGTTTTTCAAGGATTGGTTGTATATTGGCAAGCAACTATTTGGGTTGAAAAAGGTGCGATTTATGAGACACTTTTAACCATCTCTTTGGTTTGGATAACAATTTTTGGACTTTTGGCAATATACTCTTTGATAGATAAAACATTTAAAACTCTTCATGCTGCAACAGAAGTTCAATTTTTTGCTATGAGAACGATTATTCAAAGTATAAAACTTATTTTTGGAATAATTGCACTTATTTATATAATAGCTATTTTGGCTGATAAATCACCAGTTGCCATACTTAGTGGTTTGGGAGCTATGTCAGCAGTTCTTATGTTGGTTTTCAAAGATACAATCTTGGGATTTACAGCAGGTCTTCAACTAAGTACAAATAAGATGGTACAAATTGGAGATTGGATAGAGATGCCAAAATATGGGGCAGATGGAGATGTTATTGATATTGGATTAAATGTTGTAAAGGTGCGAAACTTTGATAAAACAATTACAACTATTCCAACTTATGCTTTGGTTTCAGATAGTTTTAAAAATTATAGAGGTATGCGAGAATCAGGTGGAAGAAGAATAAAAAGAGCTATAAAAATTGATATACATAGTATTAAATTCTTAAGTGAAGAAGATATAAAAAGGCTTGAAAAAGCGAATCTTTTAGCGCCTTATTTACAAGAGAAAAAAAATGAGATAAAAAATTATAACGAATCAAATAAATTTGATTTAAGTGTTGCAATGAATGGACGAAGACTTACAAATATTGGAACATTAAGAGCGTATATTTTGACATATTTAAAAAATCATCCAAATATAAATAAAGATATGACAATAATGGTTAGACAATTAGCACCTGATGAATATGGAATTCCACTTGAGATATATTGCTTTACTTCTACAACAGTTTGGGCTGATTATGAAAATATACAATCAGATATTTTTGATCATATCTATTCTGTTTTACAAGAATTTGATATAAAACCATATCAATATGGATAAAAATATATAATTGAAAATATTTTCAATTATATATTAAAGTTTAAAAAATGAAAAGTTACATATTTAAAAACCCAAAACTAGACTTTATAGAGTTACGATATGTAGAAGATATAAAAGATTGTGTAAAGATGCATTTACACGAAGAACTTACAATCACTGCAATAAAAAAAGGTTCATTAAATCTTATTTTTAATGATACTTTTATTGAACTAAAACCAAATAAAATAGCCATCATAAATAGTCAAGTTCCACATAGTGCAACAACAAATGAAAAATCAAAAGATGGATATGTTTTATACTTGAAAAAAGATTATCTAAAGAATTTAGATTTTAATTTCTCATCAGCTTTTGAGTTAATCAAAAATAAAAATATCTATAAAAGTTTTATAAAATTATGTGATTGTTTACTTGATAGTAAAATATCTTTGATAGAAAAAGAAGAAAACCTTTATCTATTTTGTCTTGCATTTTTCTCTTTTGAACAAACAGAACAAAACTATAAAGAAGAATCGACTTTAGCAATGAATATAAAAAAATATTTAGATGAAAATTATCTTGAAGAGTTTATTTTAGATGAGTTAGCTTTGAAGTTTGATTTAACAGTTGTTCATCTAATACGAGTATTTAAAAAAGAGTTTGGACTTCCAATTCATTCGTATATTTTAAATAAAAAAGTTCATCTTGCAAAAGAGTTATTGACTTCAAATATTTCTATTTCTCAAATAGCACAAAATAGTGGTTTTTTTGACCAAAGCCACTTAAATAGAAGTTTTAAAAGAATATTTCAAATTACACCAAAAGAGTATCAAAAAAATATTTTTTCAAAATGTTAATTTTGTACAAGATTTTATTTTTTGTAAAAGTTATAATTTGCAAAATTTAAAAAGGAGTTTATCATGGATGTAAATATTATAAAACAAATTATCTCTTTTTCTCTCCTCTGCCTCAAAACTTTCTGATACTTAAAAATATAAAAAACAAATCAAAAAATAAAAATTATAACGGAGTAAACCATGAGTTTCAAAAAATATCAACAATATCCAAATGTACAAAATTTTAAAAGAGAGTGGGCAGATAAAACTATAACACACGCACCAATTTATTGTAGTGTAGATTTAAGAGATGGAAATCAAGCTTTGATAAATCCTTTAACGGTTGAGCAAAAATTGGAGTATTTTAAAGCTTTGGTAAAAATGGGCTTTAAACAAATAGAGGTTAGTTATCCAAGTGCTAGTCAAACAGATTTTAACTTTACTAGAAAATTAATCGAAGAGGATTTAGTGCCAGATGATGTGGCTATTCAGATTTTAATTCCTGCAAAAAGAGAGTGGATTAAAAAAAGTGTAGAAGCTATGAGTGAAGTAAAAAATGGGATTTTTCATTTATACAATCCAACAAATGAGTTTCAAAGAAGAGTTGTTTTTCAAAAAAGTGATGATGAGATAATTCAAATGGCTATTGAAGCTATGCAATATTTAGTTGAACTAACAAAAGATTTTAAAGGAAAAGTAACTTATCAATATTCACCAGAAAGCTTTTCTCAAACTACTTTAGAGTTTGCTGTAAAGATTTGTAATGAAGTTATAAATGTGGTAAAACCTACAGTTGAAAATAAGATGATAATAAACTTACCAAATACTCTTGAAGCTTGTACAGCAAATGTTTATGCAGATAGAATAGAGTGGATGTGTAAGAATTTACACAATCGAGAAGCTTTGATAATCAGTGTTCATCCTCACAATGATAGAGGAACTTCAGTAGCAAGTGCTGAGTTAGCTGTACTTGCAGGAGCAGACAAGATCGAGGGAACATTGTTTGGAAATGGTGAAAGAGCAGGGAACTTAGACATAATAAATTTTGCTTTTAATATCTATTCACAAGGAATTGACCCAAAACTTGATTTATCAATAATTGATGAGGTAAAAGCTATGTATGAAGAAAAAACACAAATTTTGGTGCATCCAAGACATCCATATGTAGGTGATATGATATTTACTGCTTTTAGTGGTGGACATCAAGATGCTATAAAAAAAGGAATAGATTTTTATAGACAAACAAATAGCCAAAGTTGGAATGTACCATATTTACCAATTGACCCAAAAGATATAAAAAGAGGGTATGAAAAAGTAATACGTGTAAACTCTCAATCAGGAAAAGGAGGAGCAAGTTTTATAATAAGTGAATTTTTAGGTGTAAATATGAACAAAGATGAAGCTATAAAATTTGGTTTAGTGATAAAAGAAGAATCTGATAGATTAAAAAGAGAGTTGAAAAAAGATGAGATAATAGAGATTTATAAAAATTATCTAAGTAAATAAAATGAAGCTTTTTGTAACTAATATTTTTAAGTCAAAGCAAATTAAAAAAATTGTATGCTATAACGTTTTAAAATTTAAATAAAGGATATTATATGAAACACGAATTAATGAAATTACCATATGCAAGTTTAGCTCCACTTATGTCAGATGAGACGTTGGAGTATCATCACGGAAAGCACCATAACACTTATGTTACAAATTTAAATAACTTAATTGCTGGTACAAAATTTGAAGAAATGAGTCTTGAGGATATTGTAAAAAATTCTGAAGGTGGATTGTTTAATAATGCTGCTCAAGTATTCAACCATGATTTCTTTTTTAATGGTCTAACTCCAACTCAAGGTGCAATTCCAGCATCTGTTGAATCAGCTTTAACAAAAGCTTTTGGAAGTGTTGATAAATTTAAAGAGGAGTTTACAGCTAAAGCTATTGGACAATTTGGTTCAGGATGGGCTTGGCTAGTTCTTGATAAAGGTGATTTAAAAATTGTTACAACTTCAAATGCTGGATGTCCTATCACTGATGGTTTAAAACCTGTTTTAACATGTGATGTATGGGAACATGCATATTATATTGATACAAGAAATGCAAGACCAAAATTCTTAGAAAATTTCTGGAAACTTGTAAACTGGGATGTTGTAGCTAAACATTTAGCATAAAAAAAGTATGGATTTTTCCATACTTTTTTATATAAAATTAAAATATTATTTTAAGTTATTCTTTACTACACTTTTTTGAACATTTAGCATCAAGACTAAATTTACCAGCTCCAATAAACATAATAGAAATAGAAGTCAAAAGATAAATTAAAGCTAACTCTATAACAGGTCCACCAGTTTTTCCCAAAGCAAAAATATCATTGCTATGAGCTAAGAATATAGCAAAAACCATTGTTAAAGCAAAAAATAAAGATGAAATTCTAGTAAATAATCCAATGATTATTAAAATAGGAAATAGAATTTCTCCTAAATATACACCATAAGCAAAAAACTCTGGTAATCCAGCTTGAGTAACCAAGTATTTAATCCCATCTATTCCATTAAATAACTTAAAAAATCCATGAAATAGCATAAGTCCTGCTATACTTACTCTTAAAATTAGTTTTCCTATATCTTCATTTAGCATACAAGATAGTTTATTTTCACAACTCTTCATAATTAATCCTTTAAAAAAATTTTTAGAATTGTAGCTAGTTTATTCTTAAGCTAATTACTAATTAGTAATAAAATTTATAAAACGGATATTATTTATCCTTTTTAAATAGAGATATAAATTTTGATAAAAGTAGATATATTTTTGATTTAAAACTTCTATTTTTATCTTGTTTGTTTAGATATTCAACAATTTTTGTATGTCCAAACATTGAAGCAAATGTTATAGCGGTTGTACCCATTCCACTATTTTCATTAATATTTGCACCAGCTTCAACTAAAATTTTTACAATATCAAAATAGCCTTTGAAACAAACACCAGCAAGTGGTGTTTGTCCTCTATCATTCTTTTTATCTACTTCTGCTTTATATTCTAATAGCATTTTAGTAGTTTCAAAATTTCCATTATATGAAGCTAACATCAAAAGAGTATTGCCTTTGTGATCTGTTAGATTAACACTCATTCCAGCCTCAAGCATAGCTTTTAAATCTTGCGTTTTACCAACTCTTGCAAAATCAAGTGCTAAAATTTGTAGCTCTTCATATCGCTTTAACTCTTCTTGTGAAACTTCCATATAAAAACCTTATATTCCTAAAGCTTTTTTAACACCAGCTGCATAATCAGGATGTACTTTTTCAAAAAGTGCAATTTGTCTATCAACAATATCTCTTGGTACACCAGCCATTGCATCTTTTATATTTGAAAATAGTTGCTCTTTTTGACTACTATTCATAAGTAAAAATAGTGCTCTTGGTTGAGAAAAATCATCATTTCCAACTCTATGGTCATATCTTTTTGCAATATCTCCAACAACTAAATCTGGCTCTAAATAACTTTTATCTTCAACTGGTCCATCAAAGCTATTTGGCTCATAAAATGCCTTTGTAGGCTCTTTTATATCAAAATTCATACTTCCATCAAGATTATATGTATTTACCTCAACTATTGGTCTATTTACAGGTAACATCTCATAGTGTGTTCCAACTCTATATCTTTGAGCATCTGGATATGAGAAAATTCTTGCTTGTAGCATCTTATCAGGAGAATAAGAGATTCCAGGAACTATATTTGATGGGCTAAATGAAGCTTGTTCAACTTGTTGGAAGTAATTTTTTGGATTTTCATTTAAAGTCATAGTACCAACTTTAATCATTGGATAATCACCATGAGGCCAAACTTTAGTTAAATCAAACGGATTAAATGAACATTTTTTTGCTTCTTCTTCACTCATAATTTGGATCTCAAAACTCCATTTTGGGAAGTTTCCTTTTTCAATATTTTCAAACAAATCTCTTTGATTTGATTCTCTATCTTTTCCAACTATTGCTTCTGCCTCTTTATTTGTTAAAGTCTCTATTCCTTGAAGAGTTTTGAAGTGAAATTTAACCCAAAATCTCTCATTTTTTGAGTTTATTAAACTATATGTATGAGAACCATAACCATTTACATTTCTATATGATTTAGGCAATCCTCTATCTGACATTAGAATTGTAACTTGGTGTAAACTCTCTGGGCTTAAACTCCAAAAATCCCACATTGCAGTATTACTTCTTAGATTTGTTTGAGGATCTCTTTTTTGAGTATGAATAAAATCAGGGAATTTATAAGCATCTCGTACGAAAAATACTGGAGTATTATTCCCAACTAAATCCCAGTTACCCTCTTTTGTATAAAATTTAAGTGCAAAACCTCTTACATCTCTTTCAGCATCCGCAGCACCTCTCTCACCTGCAACTGTTGAAAATCTTAAAAGTAGTTTTGTTTTCTCACCTTTTTGTAAAACTTTTGCTTTTGTATATTTTGAAATATCTTCTGTTATTTCAAGAACTCCAAAAGCTCCACTTCCTTTTGCGTGAACTACTCTTTCTGGAATTCGTTCTCTATTTTGATGTGCTAATTTTTGAATTAATTGATAATCTTGTAATAAAACAGGACCTCTTTCACCTGCTGTTAAAGAGTTTTGGTTATCAGCTATTGGATTTCCGCCTGTTGTTGTCATTGTTTTTTTCATGTATAGCCTCCTTAGATTAAAGGAAAATTTTTTTCCTTTGGTCAGGTATTCTATTTTTTTATAACTTAAACCATCTTTAAATCTTACTTAATAGTAGGACTTATTGTTTTCCAATCTTCTCTTAATGTTTTATGTAAAGTAAAAATATCATTTGAACTTGCAACTTCATTATAGACATAAGGGGTAACAACTACTAAACCACCTTTTATAATACTTGTAAATGTATTTGATTCAACTTTTGAACCAGTAAAAAGAGAAAATTCCATTTCAAAACCACTAATATCATAAAATTGAGAGTTCTTTCTTATAAATTTTTTATATTTATCATATATTAAACAATCAATTATAACTCTTGAAGCATCACTACTTAAATCAACTTTTAAAACTTTTCCTATTTGCACATTTTTATAATAAACAGGCGAATCAACATTTACACTAGATGCTGTTTTATCCTCTACTCTTATTATTGCTCCAAAATGTGAATTAACTGATGGTTCTTTATCTAAACCATTAAAACCAGTTTGTGGTAAACCATTTTTAATACTATCACTTTTAATTACACCAATATTTACAGCCATAATAGTTGAACCTGCATTTGCAATCTCTTGAAAAGATATTCTTGGTTTTTTTAGATAAAAAATTGTTCCCTCTTTTGCAAACTCTTTAAAATCTTTTTCAATTATTGCTTCTACTTCAACTTTTTGATTTTTGTTAAGAGATATTTTTTTAACTTTTCCAATATTTGCACCTTTGTAAACAATTTTTGAAAAATTCTCTTGAAGTCCCTCAACATCATCAAAAATAATAGTTACCATATTTGTTGCTAGTTGCATCTCCTCAAAGCTTGAATATAAAACTCTATTTCCAAGTGGAGTGTTCGAGCTATTATCAAGTTCTATTGAACCTTCTATTAGTGATGAAAAACTATCTAATTCAAAAATTATGCCACTTAAACTAGCATTTAATTCAAGCTTTGGTTTTTTATAAAATCTACTTGTATTTGTGATAAATTTTCTAAAATCTTCATAAACAAAAAGTTCAACTTTTGAAACCTTATCATTAAATTTTATATTTTTCACAAACCCTATCTCTTGGTTTTTATAAACTATTGCCATATCTTCTTTTAAAACAAAACTATTATCAAACTGCGAATAAACTATAAAACCATTACTTTTATCTCTTTTTTCTTTTTGAATATCTTTATAACTAGAAAATAGTTCAAACTCTTTTTTTGTAAGTTTTGTATTGTCTAAATTTGATACAAGAGCTATTCCTCCATTTAAAGTTTTCTCTATGCCACTATAATTTATATTCATATCAAAATTTTTTATCTCTAAAATTTTTGAACTCATATCATAAAATTTACTACTATTATTTATTAAATCTTTATATTTATCATCTATTAATATAGAAATTTTTACATTTTTATAATCATCACTTAATCTATAAGATTCAACTCTTCCTATTTCTATATTTTTGTAATATATTTTTGATCTTTCATTTATAGAGTTTAAATTATCTGAAATTAAATCAATTTTTATAGCATTTAAACTCTTTTTTAAATCTTTTTTAGAAATACCAAAAAATTTATCAGAAAATTCTCCTTCTTGATAATCTAAAGATAGGTAATTTCCTTTTATTATATTTCCTAAATTTTTTATACCATCAAATGATATAGTTGGTTCTTCAATAACAAAACGACTATTTTTTGTAAGAAGATATTTATACTCTTCATAAATATAAGCTTTTGTAGCTAATATATCATCTTCTATTTTTACATTTGATACTTTACCTATTTCAATACCTTTGTATAGTATTGAAGTATTTTCATCTATTTTTCCTTCATTAAAATCAATAGTAAAATGAACTTTTTTTCTTAAATCATCTTTTGAAGAAAAAAGAGTATAAATCTCATTTTTTTCAATTTTCGAATCATCTTTTATACTTGTTACAACTGTAATTCCACCAACTAAGGCTGAATATAGTGAGCTAACTTCAATATTTAAACCACTAGCACCATAATTTACTTTTAATGCCTCATTCATTATAAATTTTGAACTTTTATTTACTAAGTAATTATACTTATCATAAATATATGCACTTGCATAAAGTTGTTCATTTTTAAACTCTTTTGAAACAATTTCACCTATTTGGTATTTATTATAAAAAATTGGAGTCCCAACATCTACATTATCTTTGTCATTCATTAATAAAGATATATAATAACCATTCTCTTCAAATTCATCATCTGGAGCAGAATCAAGACCTGTAAAATACCATTGTGGTTTTGCATTTTCTATTTTAAAATTTGGAGATAACTCTATTTTATAACCGCTTATTAGAGTACTAAGTCCTGAAATTTTTGTCAAAGATACAGTTGGTTTTTTTATCCAAAATTTTGAACCTTCATTTGCAACATACTCTGCAACATCGCTATTTACTAAAATATTAACAGCAACATTTTTTAAATCATCATGCATAGATATTTTTGTAACTTTTCCTAAGGCTAAACCTTTGTACTCCAAAGTTGTAACATTCTCTTTTAAACCTTCAGCACTTTTGAAATATACAACAATATTTGTCCCTTTTTTAGAGTATGTATCATAAGCAATAAATGCAAGAATTCCCAAAATTATAAGTGGAAGTATCCAAACAGGAGATATTCTATTACTTTTTTTCTCTTTTGCTAAATACACAACTGGCTCATTTATATTTTCACTAATCTCTTTTTTCATCCCAAATTATCCTTGTATCAAATCTATGTGCTGCAAATATTGTAATTATTACCATTAAAGAAAAAGATGTTGCAGCAACTCCACCTTTTATATTAAATAACTCATCTAATTGAACTATTGAAGCCATTAAAGCCACTACATAAATATCTATCATCGACCATTTTCCAATTGCTTCAATGTATTTATATATCAGAATCTTTGTTTTATTTGTCATTTTTACATTTATTTTTAAAGATAAAAATATAAAAAATAGGGCAAATAGTTTTACTATTGGAATAGCAACACTTGCTATAAATATTACAAATGCTATAAAATAACTTCCATGCTCTAAAAAGCTAATAATTCCTTCAATAATTGTACTTTCTAAATTTACACCAAATTGTGTTACTACCATCATTGGATAAACCATTGCTGGAATATACAAAAGCATTGCACAGATTGTCAAAGCTAGTGATATTTGTAAAGAGTTTTCAACTCTTTTTTTTACCATATGGTTGCATCTATTACATAAAAAAGAGTCATAATTCTCTTTTTTATATACTTTTTTACAGTTTTTGCAAGAAATCAAAACCATTTAATCATCCAAAATAACAGATGCATCAAATCTTAAATGAGACATAATAAAACAAAAAATATACCCAAGTAAAACATAAAAACCTATATCAAATTTTGTATTGCTAACCATTCCAATAAGTTTTATATAAGTAACAATTAGGCTTACAATAAAAACTTCCATAAACCCCCAATTTTTAAAAAAATAGTAAGAGTCATATAGAAGTGATTTTTTAAAAATCTCTTTTTTAAATTTTACTTGAAAAAATACTAAAATTATTATAATTGAGTTTAAAACGGGAGCTAAAATAATTGTAAATAGAACTAAAAAAGAGACTATATAAAAATCTTGTTCAAACAATACATATACAGTTTTTAAAATATTTGCATCTAAACTTTGAGCATTTAAGTTTAGGCTTAAAATAGGGTATAAACTTAAAATTAAAAATAACATCAAACTAGATATTGCAAAAAATAGTGAATCAATTGAGTGACTGTTTTCCTCTTTTAATTTACTATCACATCTAGGACATCGTTGAGTAAATTTTGAAGAATCACTTTTTTGTACAAATAATCCACAGCTATAACACTCAACTATGTTTGTTAAATCTTGCATAAAAACCTTTAAAATATAATTTTGTATTTTATCATACAAACTATTTAATAAAGAGTTTAATATACTATTTATTGTAATATTGCAAAAATTTGAAAACAATTTAATTAAAAAAGGTTATAAAATGGAATTTAAAATATCAGAAGCAATTTTTGGAACAAGACCAGCTGTTGAAAAACCATCATTAAAATTTTTAGAAACTATTAAAGAAGATGGACTTAGAGAAATTATATCAAAACACTATGATTTACTAAGACAAAGTTCAATAAAAGATCTGTTTCCACAAGATGATGAGGAGTTTGAACAAGCAAAAGTAAATTCAGCAGATTTTTTTATACAAATTTGTGGAGGTCCTGACTACTTTAATCAACATAGAGGAAATCCTATGATGGTAAAAAGACATGCACCTTTTAAAATAACTCCAAAGGCTAGAAGAGTTTGGCTTGAGTGTTATATTGAGATTTTAAAAGATTTGGATATTCCTGAAGATTTAAAAAAATCTTTTTGGAACTATTTAGATATCTTCTCTATGTGGATGATAAACTCACCTGAAGATTGATAATTTAGAAGCTCTTTAGCTTCTAAAATCCAAATTTAACGCCTAAATTTGATGTATCATAATCATAGCTATGATTACTTTTACTCATATTCATAGTTTTGTATGAACCTTCTACTGAAACAGTTTGGCTAATTCTATACTCTAAAGCAGCACCATATCCTAAACCTGTATATGTACTATCATCATAAAATTGAACTGCTCCAGAACCAATTCCATAAGCAATTAAATTTTGAACAAACTCATAACCTACTTTTCCATCCATATCAACTGTTGTTGCACTAAGACCTGTTTTAACTCTTCCATATCCTAAACTATTTCCAAAAGCTAAAATAACATTATTATCAAATTTTGTACCAGTATTGTGACCAATATTGTATTGTGTATAGCTATGATTATCAATTTTTGCAGCACTTGCTCCTGCATAAATTTTTGTATCCATTGCAAAGGCAGAAGATAAAAGTCCAACTAAAATAGTTGAAGTTATTATTTTTCTCATTTTTACTCCTAAATTTTAAAGCGCAATTGTATAAAAATATCTCTTAAACCCTAAAATAAGAGTTCTTTGAGTAAAATCCATAAAAAAATTAAAGGATATTTTTGAGTTTACAAACAAAAGGAGTTATACTAGCTATCATCTCTGCTATTTGCTATGGAATGAACCCATTAGGGGCACTATTTTTATATGAAGAGGGTTTAAATGTAAACTCTGTAATTTTTTATAGATTTATTTTTGCCTCAATTTTATTAGCTATTTTTATGCTTATCAAAAAAGATTCTTTTTATTTAAAATTTAAAGAGATTATACTTTTAGTTCTTTTAGGTTTATTATTTGGTATTTCTGCAATTAGTTTATTTAACTCATTTTTATATATGGATGCTGGACTTGCATCTACTGTTTTATTTATTTATCCTATATTTGTAGCAATTATAATGGCGTTGTTTTTTAAAGAGAAAAATTCAATAATAACTATTTTATCTATAATTTTTGCATTTTTAGGAGTTGTTTTATTATATGAAAGTGATGGAGCAAATGTTAGTAATTTTGGGATATTTTTAGTAATAGTTTCATCATTGTGCTATGCTATTTATATAGTTATTATAAATCAATATCTAAAAATGTCTGCACTAAAAGTTACTTTTTACTCTATGCTATTTTGTACAATAACTATTTTAATACACTCATTTTTTGATAGAAGTTTAAATATTATGCCTTTAGTAAACTTCAATATGTGGTTTTATACAATATTTTTAGCTCTCGTTCCTACAATCATATCTTTACTTTTTTTAATAAAAGCAATTCAGCTAATTGGTTCAACAAGTGCATCTATTTTAGGAGCATTAGAGCCTTTAACTGCTGTCCTAATTGGAGTTTATGTTTTTAATGAAAAAATAACTTTTTGGTTAGTTATTGGAATAGTGTTTATTTTATTTGGAGTTATACTAATAGTTTTAAAAGATTATATTGATAAATTTTTTAAAATAAAAAACTAAAATTTGCTTTTATTTTACTATTGCGATAGTATGAATAGACAATTAAAATAAAAGAGGAATTAATATGATAAAAAAAAATTTAAAAAAGTTACTAATAATTAGCTCAATATTATGAAACCTCTTCGTTATAAATATCAAACAATTGAGTTTGGTGATAATGATATACACTTAAGAACGTTAAAAGACAAACAACAATTCTCTGATAAAGATAAAAAAGCAGAAGATTTAGGAATATCAAGTGCAACTTGGTCTTTATTTGGAGTTGTTTGGCCATCTAGTGAAGTTTTAGCAAATTTTATATTTGATTATGATTTTAAAAATAAAAGAATTTTAGAAGTTGGATGTGGAATTGGTCTATCAAGCCTTATTTTAAATAGATTAAATGCTGATATTACAGCAACTGACTATCATCCTGAAGCTGAAAAGTTTTTGGATATTAACACAGAATTGAATAAAGATGATGAAATTCCATTTATAAGAACTTGCTGGAGTAATGAATATCAAGAAGAACTCGGTAAATTTGATTTAATTATTGGAAGCGATTTATTATATGAAAGAGATCATGCAGTTCTTCTTTCAAATTTTATAAATGCTCATGCAAATGACAAAGCAAAGGTTATTTTAGTAAATCCAAATAGAGGGTATCAAGCAAAATTTACAAAACAGATGGAAACTTTTGGTTTTTCATTTAGCTTTATAGAACCTAAAAATACAGATTTTTTGGAAGAGCCTTACAAAGGTAAAATATTTAAATATTCAAGAGAGTAGTAGATACAAAATGATGATAAAAGCTAAAAGCTTTTATCTAGCTGGAATTGAAGTTTTCTCTTGAATTTCAATAGCTGTTTGGTTTGAAGGTTGTTTCATATATGCAAAAAATGCACCTAAAGCAAGAAGTAAAATAACAATCAATCTTACACTGTTTCTTTTTTGTTTTGATTCATTTCCATTGTAATCATCAATTTTTTCTAAACTTGGTTCACCTTTGTTTTTTGCCATAATTTATCCTTTATAATTAGATGAAGTTATTCTACCAACTTTTGCTTTTAAAATCATTTCCAAATCTTTTGGAAAAACTTCAATATCCAATCCTCTTTTACCGCCACTTATAAAGATTGTTTTAAAATTATCAACACTTTTGTCTAAAACCGTTCTTAAAAGTTTTTTTTGTCCTAAAGGAGAAATACCTCCAAGCAAATATCCAGTTACTTTTTGTGCTTCATCTTTATTTGCCATTTGTGCTTTTTTTACTTCAAAAATATCTGCAACTTCTTTTAAACTAAGCTGTTTTGAAACAGGAACAACACAAACAACTAACTCTTTTGGAGTAAGTTCAACAAGCAAAGTTTTATAAACTTGATTTGCATCTAAACCTAGTTTTTCTACTGCTTCATCTCCAAAATTTATGCAAGCTGGATCGTGTTCATATTTATGAATTTTAAAATCACATTTATGTTTTTTTAGTAAATTAATTGCGGGTGTCATTTAAGAAAAACTCCTCTTTTAAAACTTCTACTCCATTTATCAAAATTCCTATAAAATGAGTTCCTATATAGTGTTTTCTAGTTGTCATATTTTTAAAACTCTGTTTTTTTTGAAATCTTTTTTTTGTTGATTCTATACTATTTTGACTTATCATAAAAACTTTTTTATTATGATTATTATTTGATTTTAAATAATAAATAACATATTCAATTCTTATATTCCCAATAGCTTCATCTGAATTTATCTCAAATGAAAAATTAAAATCTTCATTCAAAAATATAGTTTTATCATAACAAAAATTTGTGAGATGTATATGATGAGATTTATCAAAATTAAACAAATTTAATACCTCTTTATCTCCAGCTTTAAGCAAAGTTCTACTTCCATGCTTACAAATCCAATCAAGATTTTTTGAAATATTTAAATTCTTTTTTACAAACTCTATAACTTGTTTTGGATTATCTTTTGATATATCATTTAGATTATTTGCTACACTTTTTTGAACATATTTTGAAGAGTCATTTTTGAGTAACTCAATTATCTCAAACACCTTTTGTGGATTTTTCTTAAAATTTGGCAAAGCAACAGCCCAAGGAAGTCTAGGTCTGCTTCCTTCACTTGCTAATCTTCTTATATGCTCATTTTTACTTTTTGCCCAAATTTTCATTTGATTTATAGTTTTGTCTTCATATTTAATTATAAATTGTCGTATTGCAAATTCACTACTTGAATCTATTGTAAAAATTTCCAAAGCGTTCATGGAAATTTCAAAATCATCAAGCCCAAAAACTTCAACAAAATCTTGAAAAATTATAGCTTCCAAAGCTTTGAAATCTTTTTTTACCTCTATTAAGATATCAATTTGCTCTTTATATGAAAAAGGTAAAAACTCATACAAAGTTTTTGAGATATGTCGTATTCTTTGTTTTAGTTCAAAACCTTCCCAAGTATTTATTAAAATAGCTTTTTTAAACTCATCTTTTTTAAAAATTTTATATTTATCTTGCAAACTAATTGAAAGTTTTTCTATAAACTCTTTTGAGTATAAATTTTTTAGTAAAGTAGCCATAAATAGTTATTTATAAATTAAAGTGTAAGATTTTTTATTTAAAGCACGGTTTATTTTATAATCTTTAAAAATAGGCTTTTCTTCTTTTTCTAATTTAGAAATTTCAACTTCAAAAATAACTGTAAACATAATACACACCCTTTGTTATATATTAATTTATTTTATCATATAATCATAATATGAAATATTAATTATTAGGAAGAATTATGAAATACAGAAGCTTAACAGAAGAGATAAAATTATTAGAATTAGGATTGCCACCTCAAGAAGATGATGGATTTATTGGTGGAAATTTAGACCCAAAAGAGGCTAGTTTAATTTTAATTCCAGTTCCTTGGGAAGCTACTGTTTCATTTGGAGAAGGAACTTCAAAAGCACCTGATAATATAAGATTGGCAAGTCATCAGCTAGATGTTGAAAATTATCACTATATTAAACCATATAAAGCTGGAATTTCTATGCTTGAAGTAGATAAACATATACTAAAACTTAGTAATAAAACTAGAAAAAAAGCTTTAAATGTAATAGAAGCAATTGAGTGTGGAGAGAGTTGTAAAAAAGATTTAAAATATGTAAATGAAGTTTCAAAAGCAATAAATTTACATGTATACGAGGCAGCTTTAAAAAGAATAAAAAAAGATAAATTTGTGGCAGTTGTTGGTGGTGATCACTCTTGTCCTTTAGGACTTATAAAAGCTTTAGATGATACTTCTAAAGAGGATTTTGGAATACTTCATGTAGATGCACATCACGATTTAAGAGAGGCTTATGAAGGGTTTACATATTCTCACGCATCTATTTTTTACAATGTTTTAAATGAGTGTAAAAATGTATCAAAGCTTATTCAAGTTGGAATTAGAGATTATAGTAAAGAAGAAGCACAAAGAATGATTAATTTAGGAGATAAAGGTGATTGTCTTTATGATACAGCTATGCAAGCTCAAATTGCAACTGGAAAATCTCTTGAAGAAGTTTTTACTCCATATATAGAACAGCTTCCAAAAAATGTTTATATCTCTATTGATATAGATGGTCTTGAACCATTAAACTGCCCAAATACTGGAACTCCAGTTCCTGGCGGATTAAGATATGGCGAGTTAGAGCATTTAATTTTTATGGTAGTAAAAAGTGGAAGAAAGATTATAGGTTTTGATTTAGTTGAAGTTGGAGATAGTAAAAATGGTTGGGATGCAAACGTTGGAGCTAGAGTTTTATACAATCTTTGTGGAGCTTTATTAGCAAGTCAAGGTAAAATAGAGTATAGATAAAGTTTTAAAACTATACTAAAAATTTAAACTATCATAACCATCTTAAAATAGTGGTTATGATAGAAATAGTTATTTTATGTAATTCTCTTTTTTATCAAAAGTATCTAACTCTTGACCTATCTCTTGATACCTTTTGAAATAATATTCTACAAAAGATTTTATATTTTCATCATTTGGCATAAAATATTTATCTTTTTTAGTAGCATAAATATTCAAAAACTTTGTAGCATCTAGTTTTTCTAAATAGTGCTTTGCTAAAGCAGTATAATTTTTGATATACCAAACTTTTAGTTTTTCAAATTTTTCATCTTCTAAATCAATTTTTAGCTCTTTTTTATCTTCATTCCAAGTTAAAATAGAACTTTCAAAAAGAGCACAAAGATGAATTAAGCCTTCGCAATAGTATGGTTGAACTTCATCAACTTCCATCCAAGAGATAAGTCCAACACTTCTTTTTATCAAATCTATCAAAATAGCTTCTTTTAGATGTTTTTCATCATCTTTTTCATCAAGTAAATATGAGATTAATCCTCCAGTTGTTGCTTTAAACTCTTCTATATTTTTAAAATTTCCTGTTTTATTCATAAAACTCTCTGTCTCTTCATCGCACCATAAAATATGTCCATACTCATGCCCAATAGTTGTAATATCATAAACACTATGCCATGAAGCTGTTTGTTTAAAAAGAAAATTTCTATCTTTTGTTAATAACTCTTGTCCAAATATCTCACGGCTAAGTTTTAAGAATGGTTTAGCACGACTACTTTGTAAAATCTCATCAGAAAATGCAAATATTTTTTTACCCTCTTCAAGACTTACAACTTCATCATTTGGTACAACTTGAGCTGAAAATAATCCATTTAGTTCAGCTCCAAAAAACAGTGCTGGTCGACCAACATAAAGTTGTACTTTATCAAGTGATTTGAAGCTAAAATCAAATATTTTTTTGTACTCTTCACTTTTTGAATTTTGCTCAAAACTATTAAAAATCTTTGTAAATGCTGATTTTATTTTATTTACTCTATGGTCATTTTGAGCAAATTTTGGATTTGTGAGTCTAATATCCCACTCTAGTGCAACAGCTTTTCTAAAGTGGTCTTCATAATATTCAAGTGGATGACCTATTTGAATAGGTGTAGTTATTTTCATCCAAGCTCTATCTACATTTGCCCATTTATTTACAAGCGCATCTGTTTTATCTTCACTAAATGCTACAATTAAACTTTGAATATATTTTATATAATCCCATTTTTGATTATAAATTTCATCTTCAAGCTCAATTAATTTATCTACAAACTCTTCAAGAGAATCTACAACTTGTGTAACCTCTTTTTTGAAAGCTTTTATATATGCTTTTGAACTATAAGTTTCTTTCTCTTTTACAAGTGCTGAATAACATCTATCTGCAATAATTCCACCATGACCTAAATCTAAAAGCTTTTCATCTTCAAGATATTTCATAATTTTCTCTTCATTGCCTTCAAATTTAGCACTTAGCTCTTTATTTATTTTATTTATTATGTGTGCTGTCCAAGAGCTTTGCCAAGATGACATAGCAAGACCAACATTGTAAACTCCAATAAAAATTTCTCTATAAAAAGGAGTTAAAAGATTTTTTTGAACTATAAAATCTATTAAGTTTTTATGTTTTTCGTGCCAATATTTTTTTACAAATTGATACGCTTTTTCTTGAATTTCAATAATCTCTTTTTCACTCTTTTCAAGTTTTTTCAAAACTTGAACTAAGCTATCATCTCTTAAATTTACAAGCCTTGTAACAAGTGCAAATCTTAAATCATCACTTATTTTCAAATCTAAACTCTTTGCAAAATCATCGATTATAAATAGTTTATCCAACTCTTTGTTTTCTAAAAATTTTAATAACTCATTTGTTTTTGTTTTTTCATTGTCTAAATAGTCATAAATTTTTTGTAAATCATTTATAAAATTTTGTTTTGTCATAATTTTCCTATTAATATCTATTTCTTCTATTTGAAAAGTAGTTTGTTAAAAATATTGAAAGTAATATATATATTACAAAATACATAATTGAATAGAAAAGATATAAAAATAATGTTCCTAATTCTAAAAATATTATTGATATAAACCACAGAATTAAAGTTGCACACGCTAGTAAAGAAGTGACAACAAGCCATATCAAACCATTTGCACCATTTACTTTAGTTGTAATTTCTGTATATAAAATGAATAAAGCTATAGCTGAACCTATATAAAACCAGTAATCCCAAATTTGTATCATTAATTCCATAATTTTCCTTTAAAATATCTGTTCATATTTTATCATAAAAAATATTTATAAAAAAAAGAATTAGTATTTTAGCACTCAATATATAATAGTGCTAAAAAAATAAAAAACTTTAGCCAAGTTTAATAAAGGTTTGATAAAATTCCTTTTTGAAAAATTAAAAATTTATAATAAAAATAAAAAAAGGAGATTTTTTTATGGCAAAACATCAATTTCAAACAGAAGTAGGGCAACTTCTTCATCTAATGACACACTCTTTATACTCAAATAAAGAGATTTTTATAAGAGAGCTTGTATCAAACTCAAGTGATGCTATTGATAAGTTAAATTATCTAAGACTTACAGATGAGAAGTTAAAGGAGAGTTTTGCTTCTTGGAAAGGTGAGATTAATATCTCTTTTGATGAAAAAGATAAATCTTTAACTATAGTTGATAATGGTATTGGTATGAATGAAGAGGATATGATAAATTCTATTGGTACTATTGCAAAATCAGGTACAAAATCTTTTGTTGAAGCACTAACAGGTGATGCAAAAAAAGATTCAAACTTAATTGGTCAATTTGGGGTTGGATTTTACTCTGTATTTATGGTTGCAGAAAAAGTAGATGTAATCTCTAAAAAAGCTGGAGAAGAGACAGCTTATAAATGGAGTTCAACTGGAACTGGAGAGTTTGATTTAGCACCTTGCACAAAAGAGACAAATGGAACAGTTATTTATATCAAATTAAAAGATGATGAGGTAAGTGAGTTTGCAAGTAAATACAGAATTAAAAATATAGTTGAAAAATATTCAAACCATATTGCTTATCCAATTTTCTTAAATTATGATCAAGAAGTTACAGAAGAGTTAAGTGAAGAAGATAAAAAAGCAGGAAAAGAAGCAGTTAAAAAAAATGAAAGAAAACATGAGCAAATAAATGAAGCAACAGCACTTTGGACTCAAGCAAAAGCTAAATTAAAACAAGAAGATTATAATAACTTCTATAAATCAATTTCTCAAGATAGTTCAGATCCACTTCTTACAATACATACAAAAACTGAAGGGGTAAACGAATATACAACACTATTTTACATTCCTAAAATTGCTCCAATGGATATGTATAGAGCAGATTATCAAAGTGGAATTAAACTATATGTAAAAAGAGTATTTATAACAGATGATGATAGAGAATTATTACCAACTTACTTAAGATTTGTAAGAGGGATTATTGATAGTGAAGATTTACCTCTAAATGTTAGCCGTGAGATTTTACAAGAGAATAGAATCTTAGCAAATATCAAACAAAGTAGTGTTAAAAAGATTTTAAGTGAGATTAAAAAATTATCAAAAGATGAAGAGAAATACTCACAATTTATCTCTCAATATAATCGTGCTTTAAAAGAGGGAGTTTATCAAGATTATACAAATAAAGAGTCAATTCTTGAGCTTTTAAGATACAAATCTACTGCTGATGAGAAAAAATTAACTTCTCTTGAAGATTATAAACAAAGAGCAAATAGTGAACAAAAAGCTATTTACTATATTGTTGGTGATAATGAAAAAGTATTAAGAAACTCTCCATTACTTGAAAGTTATAAGAAAAACAATATCGAAGTTTTAATTTTAGATGATAAAGAGATAGATGAGATTATAACACCAACAATTGGTGCATTTAAAGAGTGGCAATTTACTGATATTACAACAGCACAAGCTCCAAAAGTTGAAGTAAATGAAGAAGAGAAACAAAAAATAGAAGAAGAGTTTAAAGATATAGTTTCAAAAATAAAAGATAAACTAGGTAGCGAAGTTAAAGATGTAAAAATTACTTCTAGACTTGATAGTTTTGCTTCTTGTATTACAAAAGATGCACAAGATGCACAAATGGCCGCAATGGCTCATATGTTTAGAGCAATGGGACAAGAAGCACCAGAAATCAAACCTATTTTAGAGATTAATCCAAATCACGAAATAGTAAAAAAACTTCAATCTTCAACAAATGATGAATTAATAGAAGATGTATCTTGGATTTTACTTGACCTTGCAAAAATTAGTGAAGGTGTAGATGTAAGTGATAAAGTTGCATTTGCAAAAAGACTTACAAAAATAACATCTCTTGCTATGTAAATAAAAAGTCCAGATTTTTCTGGATTTTTTATTAAAATATAAACAAAACAATACTTGCACAATACTCTATTTTTAGCTAAAGTTACAAAAATCATCAGGAGCTAAAAATATGTTTCGTACTATATTTGACCTTTTTAAATTTATTTTTAAAAAAGTTACAAAACTATCTATACCATATTTTAGTGTTGAAGAAAATGATTTAAAATTTAAAATCTCTACAGATAGTTATTATAAATATACACTTTATAATATTGTTATAAAAGTAAGGCATGACCCTTATGTTTACGAAGCTTATACACTAAAAGCAAACAATATTTTTCTAGAATATATTCATACTTTAAATGATGTTATGTGGAATTCACAACCATTTTCATATTTTTTAAATATTCTAAAAGATGAACTAAAAGTATATAGTTTTGAAAATTTAGAGAAAAAAAGCCATACTCATTATGAGTTTAATATTTATAGAGTAAACAATGAGTTTAATCTATATTTAATCTACATTTATGAAATGAACAAAGAGATTTTTATAGTTGATACAAAAGGTGAATTATATGAAAATCTTTTAAAAAATTTTGAAAAATCATATAATTGTAATTTTGAGAAAAATGAAAATAATCATTTTGATTTAAATATTAGTTTAGTAAAAAAGAATGCTTTAAACAACTATTTTAAACTAGCTTCAAGTTAAATTTTGAATAACTTTTGCTAGTTTAAATATATTTTATTTTCCAAATACTTGTTTTAAAATTGAACTAGTTTGTTCAACCGAATTTGCTCTAATACCAGCCTCTTTTTCACCTATCATAGTAAAAAGACCATCAATAGCCTTTTGTGTAACAAAATCATCTAAACTATCACTAGAGTTATCTGTATTTACTCCTAAATTTTTTGCTAAACCTGAAATAGCACTATTATTTAATAGTGGTTTTGCACTTGATTGATAAAAACTGTTTGCCATATCGTAATATTGTGCAACATTGTTATCTTTCATACTAGATTGAATAATTGGTTTAATCATTTTTTTCAAAGAGTCTGTTGTATTTTTTTTGAAATAATCTGTTGCTCCATTTTCTCCACTATTTAGAATTTTTTGTGCATCAGTTAAACTCATTTTTGAAATAGCATCCATAAAAATATCAGCAGTTTTTGGAGCAGCTTGCGATGCAGCACTGTTCATAGATTTAATTAAATCATCAGCCATTTTATCTCCACCAGCTTTTCTTATAAGCGTTTCAGCATTTGCTAGATTAGGAGGAAGAGGAATTCTTACATCTTTATTATTTAAATAACCATCTTTTTTTCCAAGTTGAGTTGTAGCAAATGTTACACCACTTTTTAAAGCCTCTTTTAAACCGCTAGAAATTGTACTATTGTCTAAGTTTGATTTATTTTGTGATTGATTAGTAGTTGAAGGTATATTTTTTCCAACTTCTGTTGCAATACTCTTTAAATCAAAAGCAAAAATAGATGTTAATAAGATTGATGATAGCAAAACTGTTTTTTTCATAAAGTCTCCTAAATAAATTTTTTTATTATATAAAATTTATACTAAATTTAGATTATAGCTATAATCAAACAAGATTTAGATAAAATAAAAAATTAGTAAAACATAGGAAAGTTATGGAACAGTTTATTCAAGATTGGGGCTATATAGCTCTTTTTTTATATTCATTTGGTGGTGGTTTTTTGGCTCTTGCAATTGCTGGAGCTTTTTCATTTGATGGTACTTTAAATATTTATATTACAGTTATTGTTGCTGCAGTTGCAAATATTGTTGGTAGTCAGTTTCTGTTTTTTATGGCAAAAAATAATAAAAATTATGCACAAAATATGATGAATAATCATAAAAGAAAAGTTGCACTTGTACAACTTTTATTTAGAAAATATGGCTTTTTTGTAATAATTATTCAAAAATATATTTATGGAATTAAAACTTTAGTTCCACTTGTTATGGGTTTGTCTGATTATAGTTCATTTAAATTTACTGTTATTAACTCAATAGCTTCTATTTTATGGGCTTGTGTTATAGGATATGCTAGTTATATTGCAGGTTCATTTTTACTAGAATATGCTGATAATTTTAAATATGTTGGTCTTGTTACAGTTATTCTTGTACTTACTATTTTGATTATTAGTTTTAGACCAAAAAAGAGAAGAAAGATTAACAAAAATGATATTTAGAGATTTAAATTTAGAAAAAAATTTAATAGAAAATCTTGAAAGCTTAGGATATAAAACATTAACTCCTATTCAAGAAAATAGTTTAAAATATAGCTTAGAAAAAAAAGATATTATCGCTCGAGCAAAAACGGGAAGTGGGAAAACTCTAGCTTTTTGTTTACCAATTATAAATAACTTAGATAAGAAAAAATATAGAGTTCAATCTTTGATTTTAGCTCCAACAAGGGAGTTAGCAACTCAAATAGCTCAAACTATGAGAGAAGTTCTAAGATCTACACCAAATATAAAAGTATTAACACTGTGTGGAGGAGTTCCTTATAAACCACAAGTTGTATCCTTGAGTCATGAGGCTCATATTGTTGTAGGAACTGCTGGAAGAGTATTAAAGCATATAAATGAAGGAAATTTAAAACTAGAAAATATAAATACTTTTGTTTTGGATGAAGCAGATAAAATGTTAGATATGGGATTTTTTGATGATATTTCAAAAGTATCTTCACTTTTACCAAAACAAAGACAAACTCTACTTTTTTCTGCAACATTTTCAAATGAGATTAAAAATTTAGCTTTAGAGTTTTTAGATAACCCAGTGAATATTGAAGTTGAAGATGAAGAACAAAATATTATAAAACAAGTTTTTTATGAAGTAAATTCAAGAGATTTAAAAGATAATTTAATAGAAAAATTGATAAAAAAATATCAAGCAAATAGCACAATAATTTTTTGTAATCAAAGGGTAACTTGTGAAGAGTTAGCAGATTCACTTTTTGAAAGAGATATTGATGCAATTACGCTTCATAGTGATTTAGACCAAAAAGAGAGGGATGAAACTCTTACTATATTTTCAAATAAAAGTTATCCAGTTTTAATAGCAAGTGATGTTGCAAGTAGGGGAATTGATATAAATAATATAGATTTAGTAATAAACTATGATTTAGCTTTAAACTACAAAATACATACTCATCGTATTGGAAGAACTGCAAGGGCTGGAAAAGGTGGAGTTGCTATTACTTTTGTTTTACCAAATGAAGCCAAAAGTGCCTTAGAGATAAAAGAGCATTTTCCTGATATTGTATTTGAAGATGCAAAAGAGATTATTTTTGACAATAGTTTTGAAATTGATTCTATCTTTAGGTCAATTTTTATAAATGGTGGTAAAAAACAAAAATTGAGAAAAGGTGATATTTTGGGAGCTTTAACAGCTGGAATTGGTTTAGATAAAGAAGATATTGGAACAATTGATTTATTTGATTTTTGTTCATATGTAGCAATAAAAAAAGAAAAACTACCTTTTGTTTTAGAAAAGTTACAAAATACAAAAATAAAGGGTAAATTTTATAGAGCCTATGAAAAATAATAAAAGAAATATGATAATATCTAAAAATATAATACATTTAAAAGGAGAGGTTAGTGTTTAAAAATAGTTTATTTTCAAAAATAGTCCTAATCTTTACTATTCCAGTGCTTGGGATTTTGTATTTTAGTTTTATTACAGTAATGGAAAAAGTTGATACTTTAAATGATTTTAAAAAAAATGAAATTAGAATTGATTACTTAAAAGAGGCACAAAATGTTATTTTATCTTTAGAAAAAGAGAAAATTTTATCTCTTGATTTTATTAAAGATTCTCAAAAGTTAGATTCTTTGCTTGAGCAACAAAATAGCACAAATCAAAAAATAATTAAATTTAATAGTTTAATTGATACTTTACCATGGAAATCTGAATGGAAAGATTATTTATCAACTCTAAAATTATCTTTTTTTAATCTTGAAGAGTTTAGAAAAAAAGTTTTAAAAGATGAAATAGATGACAACAGTATAAAAAAATATTATAATGATATCCATAACTCTTTAGTGGATACTCTTTTTTTATTAAAATTTAAGATACAAAGTAGTAATTTTCAGCAAGAACTTTTGAAATTAGAAGATATTATTGTTGGTAAAAATAGTATTGAGAAACTATCAAATAGTTTTAATTTTACACTTTACTCTTTATCAACAGAACTAAAAGAGATTGAAGAAAAAGTTAAATTTGAAAAAATTTTAAGTTATCTTTTCTTTTTCTTCTGTATTTTTACTTTACTACCACTATTTTTTATTTTAAGAAGAATAATTTTTGAAGAACAAGAGTCTTTTTCAAAGATACAAAAACATAAAAATATTTATGAACTTCTGAATCATACAAATAAGTTTTTATCAAAGACATTAAATAAAGATGATTTATATTTTGATATTAGTGAACTTTTAGGAGATAGTAAGAGTCTTACTTTTAATTTTATTTATGATTTAGAGAATAGACAAATTATTGCTGAAAATGGTGAATATAAAGATATTATAATAAAACACGCAGATAAATTCGCAGATTTTTCACAAGAAAATATAATATCAAAAACGATAAAAAGAGAGTCTAATATTGTAATAAATGATTTTAAAGCTGAAAATGTATCAGTTTTTTACAATAAGGCAAATGAGCTTCATATAAATTCAATGGCAACTTTCCCAATAAAAAAATTTAATAAAGTTGTTGCTGTATTAATTTTATATTCAAATGAATTAGACTTTTTTGATAGTGAAGCTGAGATACTTTTTGATAAGCTAGTTCTTGATATTACAAACTGTTTAGAAAAAATTGATTATGAAGATAGAAGAATGAAGCAAGATAATGAGTTAAAACTTTCATCTTATGCTTTTGATTCATCTTCTCCTATGCTAATTACTGATGATAAAAATATCATAATAAAGGTAAATCAAGCATTTTGTAAAATTTTGTCTTATTCAAAAGATGAGTTATTGGGGCAAAATCCACGAATTTTTAAAACAGCTCATCAAGATAAAGCTTTAATAGATAAATTGTGGAATGATTTAAAAATAAATGGGACTTGGACAGGTGATTTATATAATAAAAAATCAAATGGAGAGATTATTGCTTTAAGAGCAACAATCTCTGTAATAAGAGATGAGAATGACAATATAACAAATTATCTTGCTCATTATATGGATATTAGTGAGCAAAAAGATAAAGAGAAAATTTTAGAGTATCAAGCAACTCATGATAATTTAACTGGACTTCCTAATAGACTCCTTTTAACAGATAGAATAGAAAGAGCAATTACAAAAACAGTAAGACATAATATTTTTGGTGGTCTTATTTTTATAGATTTGGATAATTTTAAAGAGGTAAATGATACTTTAGGACACGATATTGGAGATGTCCTTTTAATTACAGTTGCTAAAAAATTAAAAGAGTGTGTAAGAGAAGAAGATACAGTTTCTAGAATTGGTGGCGATGAGTTTATAGTGTTACTAGATAATTTAGGAAATAATATAGCAGATGCTAGAAGAAATATAAATTTTTTAGCCCAGAAGATAAAAGATGCATTAAATAGCATAACTCATATACAAGGACATGTAAATGTTTCAACACCTAGTATTGGAATTACACTATTTAGTGATTCAAGTGTTAGTGTTCAAGATATAATAAAACAAGCTGATACAGCAATGTATAGTGCAAAAAAACAAGGAAAAAATACAATAGAGTTCTTCTAAAATTCTATTGTATGTTGATAATTTTATAAAATAAATTTAATTTATATCTCATCTTTTATGTAGTCGTCGTATGGGTCAAGATGAATATTTACAATCCAATTTCTATCTTTATCAATAAGCTTTATACGATCTTCTATATGGTCACATATTTTATGTGCTTCCATAAGAGTAATTTGTTGAGTATTAAAAACTATATGAACTTCAACAAATGTTCTATTTGCAGCTTCTCTTGTTTTTAATAAATGGAAGTTACTTAAATTTGTATTATTTTTTAAGATATCTTCTATTTTTAAAACCAAATCATCATCAATAGAAGCATCAAGTAAAACTAAAACACCTTTTTTTATAATTGAAAATGCTGAATAGATAATATAAAAAGCTATTATAACCCCTATAATTACATCAAATATTTCGAGATTTGTAAAATGAACTAAAATTAAAGAGCATAAGACTGCAAGATTACTTAAAACATCTGTTTTATAATGCAAGGCATCAGCTTTTATTACCATAGAGTTTGTTTTTTTTGCAACACTATTTAGGTAAATAACTAAAGATATTGTTATTACTAATGAAATTATCATAACATAAATAGATATATCAAGATATGAAGAAGTCTCATTGTATAAGGCTTTTTTTATAGCTTCATAAAGTAAATATAAACCAGAAATTGTTATTACAATACCTTCAATAAATAGAGCTAAAGCCTCTATTTTACCTCTTCCATAGTTAAATTTTTTATCAGCTGGCTTTTCTGAATTTAAAATTGCAAAGTAGTTAAAAATTGAGACAAACATATCTAAAACAGAATCAATAGCAGAAGCTAAAACAGCAACAGAACCACTAATAATTCCTAAAGCAAGTTTAATTAAAGTCAAAATTGCTGCAACACTTGAAGATATTATTGTTGCTTTTTTCTGAGGTGAAATTTTATTTTTTAACATATTTATGGAGCCAATCTTGATATTGTCCATTCACTATTTTCTTTTAGTTCATACAAAAATCTGTCATGAAGTCTATCTTCACCACCTTGCCAAAATTCAATTCTTATAGGTTTTAAAATATAACCACCCCAAAAAGATGGAAATGGTATCTCTTTATTTAAAAATTTTCTTTTCATCTCATCAAACTTTTGCTCCAATAAAGCTCTTGAGCTAATAGTTTCACTCTGTCTTGAAACCCATGCTCCAAGCTGACTACCTTTTGGACGACTTAAAAAATATTTTAGAGAATCAGCTTTTGATATTTTTTCAATATTTGCCTCTATTTTTATCTGTCTTTCTAATGCTAACCATGTAAAAAGTGCAGCAGCTTTTGGATTTTGTTCTATTTGTTTTGCTTTTTTACTTTCATAATTTGTAAAAAATACAAAACCTTCGTTATCAAAATATTTTAATAAAACGGTTCTAATACTAGGCATCATATCAGAACCAACTGTTGCTAGTGAAAATGCATTTGGTTCTAAAAGATTTTCATTTAGTGCATCATTAAACCAAACTTCAAACTGCTTAAAAGGATTTTTATTTAAATCTTTTATATCAAAATTTTTTGTAGTGTATTTTCCTCTTATAGTTGTTAAATCCAAAATTGTTCCTTTTTATAAAATAATAGATATTCAATGTAGAGTTGTATTTTATATCTTATTTATTTAAAACCTCTTTATCTCTCTTTTTTCTTGATAAATATAAAATAATAATTATTTTAAAAATATTATAGTATAATCAAACTTCGATTTATAATTAGCTTAAAAGAAGGGAATATATTGAGCTTAACACTTTTAGAATACTCACTTATTCTTACAATAATTTTTTTACTTGTTTTTTTAATAATCAAACATTTTAGCTTAAGAAAATTAAAATCTGAACAAAAAGAACTTCAAAGAAAATCAAATATATTAAGACAATATAACAAAGCTACAAAATCATCAAATATTATTTCAAATAGCGATTTAAAAGGAAATATTACATATGTTAATGATACATTTTGTGAGGTTTCACAATATAAAAGAGAAGAGATTATAGGAAGACCTCATAATATTTTAAGAGGTGAAGAAGATTCAGAAATATTTAGAAATTTATGGAAAACTATAAAAAGTGGAAATATATGGAGAGGAAATTTAAAAAATAAAAAGAAAGATGGAACATTCTACTATATAAATACTACAATATCTCCAATATTTGATGAAAATGGAGAGATTTTTGAGTACGTTGCAATAAGGCATGAAATTACAGATTTAGTTTTAAAAACAGAAAAATTAAATAGAATTTTAAGAGAAGATTATCTGACTGAAATAGGAAGTAGATACAAACTTATTGAAGATATAAGTAAACAAGAGAACTTAAGTATATCAATATTAGATATAAAAAATTTTAGTGATGTAAATGACTTTTTTGGTTATAAAATAGGAGATTATATTTTAAAATTGGTTGCTAAAAGAATAGAAGAGTTAGTTATTAAAAAACCAAATTATAGTGTTTATAGACTAACTTCAGATGTTTTTGCGATATTAGCTTCAAATGAGAGCAAGATTGATTTTATGAAAAATATTAAAGAGATTTCAAAAATAATATCTTCTAAAGCAATTAGGGCAAAAGGTAGAGAAGTATTTGTTTCTATTAATTATACCTTCTCTTTTGAGCCAAAAAACTCACTTCTTGAAACTGCAAATGTAATTAGAAAGTATTCAAAAACAAATCCAAATCAGATTATTTATGATAGAAGTTTAGAGATAGAAAAAGATTATGAAAAGAATATTTTTTGGACATTAAAGATTAAAAAAGCTTTAGAAAATAACGATATTATTCCATATTATCAAGCAATATATAACTTACAAACAAATAAAATAGAAAAATATGAATGTCTAATGAGATTAAATGATTCTGGAAAAATTGTCTCGCCATTTTTCTTTTTAGATATTGCAAAAAAATCTGGTCAATATTTGCAACTTACAAAAAAAATAATAGATTGTAGCTTTGAATATTTTAAAGATAAAGATTTTGAATTTTCAATAAATTTTACATTTGAAGATATCTCAAATGAAGAGATTTCCAACTATGTAATAGAAAAAATAAAAGAGTTAAATATTGGTAATAGAGTTGTTTTTGAAATTGTTGAGAGTGAAGAGATTGATGATTTTAATCTAATAAATGGATTTTTTTCTACCATTAGAAAGTTAGGTTGTAAAATTGCAATAGATGATTTTGGAAGTGGATACTCTAATTTCGAGTACTTGATTAAACTAGATGCTGATTATATTAAAATTGATGGATCTTTAATAAAAGATGTTTTAGTAAGTAAAGGAAATGAAAATATAATTACTATGATTATAAATTTTGCTAAAGATCAAGGATTTAAAACTATTGCAGAGTTTGTATCAAGTAAAGAGATTTTAGAAAAAGTTAAATATTTGGGTGTCGATTATGTTCAAGGTTATTATATACACGAACCTAGCGATAAAATAGAAAATTAAAATAAGCAAATTAGCATAAGGATAAAATCCCTATGCTCTTGATAATTTTGTAAGATTTTGTAAGATTGCTATAGCACTATTTTTGTTTAGAGGTTTATCATAAGTTGTTAAAATCTCTCTTGCTAAAATATTTGCACCTAAATGTTGAAACATAATTCTCATAGCTTGAAGACCTTTTTGACCTCCACCACCACTGTGTGTTGCTAATGCCACTATCTTATCATCAAAAGCATCTCTCCAGTTTTTTGTAGCTCTTGATGTCCAAGCCATTGCATTATTTAAAACAGGTGGCATAACACCGTTATACTCAGGAGCTACAATAATAAATGCTTTTAAATCAATTATTCGTGTAGCTAAATCCAAAACAGACTCAGGAATTCCATTTTTTTCCTCTTCAATTGTGCTATAAAGAGGCAGATTGTAATCAACTAAATTTATAATTTCACTATCATAGTTTAGCTCAATTGCTATTTTTTGAAGTTCAATAGCTAGTTTTTGGTTGTTGTTTGAACTAGCAACAATTATTCCAATTTTTGACATAAAAATCCTTAATAATATTTTAAAGAAATATTATAGCTAATGATTATTTAAATATGATTTTGTGATATTTTTGAAGTGGTGGCTCGAGACAGAATCGAACTGTCGACACAAGGATTTTCAATCCTTTGCTCTACCGACTGAGCTATCGAGCCATACTACAATTTAAAAGTGGTGGTGAGAGAAGGATTTGAACCTTCGAAGCCGTAGGCGGCGGATTTACAGTCCGCAGGATTTGACCACTCTCCAACCTCACCATAATAAAAGAACTTAAATTTTTGGATGGGGTAGAAGGATTCGAACCTTCGAGTGACGGTACCAAAAACCGTTGCCTTACCGCTTGGCGATACCCCATTAATTTAAGTGGACAGTATTGTATAATCTTAATTATTAAAATTAGCTAAAAAATATGCTTTTTATGAAGATTATTCATAAAAAGCAGGAAGAGGAGGAAAAGTATCAAAAGACCTTTTAATAGCAAAAGAGATTGAATTCTTATTTTTATGATTTTGCATAGGGTTTGAGAATTGAAGATATTTTATTGATTCATCAACAGTTTTCTCTTTTTTGTAAGCAAATGCTATTTTTTTTCCACTTTTTACACAATTATCATAGATAGTTCTTGCATAATCTGATATATTTGAGAACTCTTTTGGATTTATTTTATCACCCCAACAAAAATAGACAAATTTTCCAAAAGGAAGATAATTTTGAGCATCTAAATACATAATATCTCTATCAAATTCTGTATTTTGATTTGAGTTATATTTTTCTAAATCTTCATTAAATTTTGATAAAAGAGTGCTTGAGTCAATGTGTCCTTCTATTAGATTAAATAGATTTTTTATCTCTACTATTTTTCCTTTGCAACTATCTTTCATAGCTTGCTTAAAAATAGTTATATAACCTTCACATTTTAGTTCTATTAATTCATCAAAAGCTTTGAAATCTTGCTCTAGTAAAAATTTATTTGAATCAAATCCAATAGGTGTAACAACTGGGTTATATATAAATACAGTTCCTATAATATTTTTTTTTCTATCATCTTTTGTTTTTATTAAATTTTTTAAATCTTTTGCACTAATATTTTCATCTTCATCTTTTTTGAAATACATATAACTTTGTGTTAAAAATACCTCTTCATATTTTGTTTGTATCTCTCCAAAGTACTGCATATTTATCCTTTTATTTTTTTGCTATAGTTTTTAAGTCGGAAATTATATCATATTTCATTTTCTATAATTTACAAAAATACTATTTTTAATCTTTTTCTTCTTTGTAATCAAGTTTTAAATCAGCTAAACTTATAGAAAATTTGGCTCTTGAAGCTGCTACATAATAAATATTCAACTCTTCACAAATTGAAGCAAAACTAAGACTTTTTTTTCTATTTAAGATATCTTTTTTTGTGATGAAATCATCTGTCATAATTACTTGATTATACTCCATACCTTTTGCTTTATGTGCTGTTGTGAAGATAATATCTGCTTCATCTTTATTTGGAACTAAATACTCTTTGATTTTCTTATTTATCTCAAAAATATTATCACCATAACTATTTACAAATCTAATAATATTTAGATAGTCTTGATTTTTAGTCTCTTTTGCAAATGTCTCAAGTTCAAAAATTGTATCAAAATTTTTTATTTCATCAATAGTTATTTTGTCATTTTTCCTATTTTTTAAATAAAAAATAGAGTAAACAGTCTGATTCATAAAAGAGTAAGAGTTGTAACCACCTTCAAAAAATAGCTTTTTTTTGTTATGAATATGTTTTATTAACTCTTGAATTAAGCCAAAAGTTGTTCTAGAAATTATTGTAAATTGTTTATTAAAATCTAAAAACTCCCTTCCAACTTTTGTAGTTAATTTATTATCATCAACTCCATTTAAAAAAATATTTTTTGAACCATTTAAAGTATAAAGAGAGTTTAAATAAGATTGTAAAAACTTTGCATAACTATTTGAAAATCTAAAGCTAAAAGTTAATTCATAAGATGGTAAATCTATTTTATTAAGTGCATTTGAAGCATATCTGAAACTATAAATTTGTTGAAAACTATCTCCAACATATATTTTTCTACATTTTTGATTCTCAATTATTCCTATCATCACATCGCTTATATCTTGTGCTTCATCAATTAAAATTAAATCATAATTGAGATTTGAAGATATTTTTTTATTAAGATAGAACATTTTTAGATAAAAGTCATGAATAGCATCTATTTTTCCTAACTTCATAGAGCTAAGAGTTAGTTTTAAATGCTCTAAAAGTTTTTTCTCTTTTTTATTTAAAATATCTAATATTTTTACCCCAAAATCATTTTGCTTTTTAAACTCTTCAAGTAGTTTTAAATCAAGCTCTATTAAATTTGAATTACAGTAAAAATTTATAAGGTTTTTTAAAATAGTTGTATATTCTAAACTAGGGTAGTAGCTCTTTTTATTATCTTGAAATTCATGATTTATGATTAGTTTTTCTAGGATATTTGTTTTTAATTCAGGTGTTAGTTTGTATTTGTAAGCTTCTGTTTTATTGTATGCTAAAGAGTGAATTGTACTTATATGAAGATTTGGTAAATGATAATCTTTTAATTTTTCATTTAGAGCAATTTGTAAAGATTTATTATAAGCTAAATACAAAATTTTTAAGTTTGAATTTTTTTTTGCATACTCAAGAAGAGTTGTTGTTTTGCCACTTCCTGCAACTGCATTTATTTTAAATGAGTCTAATGAACTATTTACAATCTCTTCTTGCTCTGCAGTTAATAACACTTATATAAATACTCTATAAAATAAAAGATTATTCAAAATCTAAAGTTGTTTGAATCTGTCCGTTACTCCCAAACTCACTGTCAATATCAATAGCTATTTTTTTAAAATCAACCCCATTTATCTCTTTTAAGCCTTTTAAAATCTCTTTTTTACCACTGATTAGCTCTTTACTTTTTATTCCATGAGATATAGATAAAGATGCTTCAACAAAAGCAGATAATTTATCACACTGTTTAAGAGCTAAACCATCTATGGCTTCATATTTATCAAGATTATACTTATTTATATCATCAACTTCTGTGATATTCCCATCTATTTTTACTTTATTTGCAAACTCTTCTTTTATACCTTTTGAAATCCCTAGAATATAAGAGAACTCTTCTTGGATATTTATAGGAATATTTGGCAAAATATCATCTTCTATTTTTGCAACTTCATATTCAGCAATTATCTCTGAAAGTTCATCTACACTATATTTTACAGGGCTTATAATATCTCTTGTTAAAGCTTCTGGTAAATCATGAAATAGCGCTGTAAAAAAATTGTTTTGTAATCTTTTGTCACAAGCTTTTACTTCTAAAGAGTAAAAATATGAAAATAGGGCAACTGTTAGCATATGTCCTAAAACTGAAGTTTCAGGAATTCTTGGAGTTTGAGCCCATCTTTTTTGAAATCTTAATCTTCCACTTAAATCTACTATTTTTGCTAATTTTTTATTTAGAGCTATTTTTCTTACTCCAATTAGCTCATAATAATCTTCAATTTCAGCATCAACAGCTTTTTTAACTTCCTCTATATCGCTTAAGAATTGACTTGTTTGATAAACTATTGAAAACTCCCACTTTGTAGATAAATATGAAGCTGCCTTTAATATAAATCTCTCTTTTTTATACATATTTGGATCATTTAAAAATTCTTCAAATTTTTGTAAAAAGTTTCCATTCTCAATATTTTCTATAGAGCTTTTTAGTTTACCTACAACCCAAGTGTTAATCTCTTTTGATTTTTGTTGTAAAGCTTTTCTAAAAACATCAGGTCTAATATCTGTAACAACAACTCTTCTTAAAAACTCAAAAATTCCAGCTTCTATTAGATGTGTAAAATTTATATCATCTTCAAGTTTTGCTATAAAATAAGCAATTATAAATTTATGTGCTTGTTTGTCAAGTTCTACTAAATCAACCATTCTTGGATAATCATTCCACCTTTGAATAGATGCACTTGAAAATATATATTCGATAATTTTTGGATTTATCAATTTTCATCCTTATTGATTTTTTTATCATCACTCTTTTTTTTGTTACTATCAAAGAACATAAGTTTTTTTCCAATCAACATAGCTGCAACAATTGCAGTCATCATCAAATAAACTTGCCAATCAGCCATAATATTTTCCTTGTATATAAAATTAAATTATGCTCTACAATTTCCAATTTTACTTAAAGCGTTTATTTTTTCAACCCTTTGTGTATGTCGTCCCTCTTCAAATTCTGCTTTATCCCAAGCTTTTATAATAGCTTCAATCATACCTTCACCGCTTACTCTTTCACCCAAGCAAAGTACATTTGCATCATTGTGTTTTCTAGCCATCCTTGCACTGTATTCATTGTGACAAAGAGCTGCTCTTATTCCATCAAATTTATTTGCAGCCATACTCATTCCAATTCCACTTCCACAGATTAAAATACCCATTGAACCACTGTTTTCTAAAACTTTTTTGCAAACTTTTGCTGCAAAATCAGGATAATCAACTCTATCTTTATTATATGGACCTAAATCTTCAACTTCATGTCCTCTTTGCTCAAACAAATCTTTTACAAATGCTTTTATTTCAATTCCAGCATGATCTGCACCGATAAAATATTTCATTAATAAATTCCTTCCTCATGCTTTATTTCAGCTGTTGTATCAATATCTTTTTCTAAACTTTCAACAGTTCTAAAAACTCTATCCCATCTAATTTTATAATCATCATCCCAAGAAAAATAGATAAACCAAGGTTTTCCAATTATATATTTGTAAGGTACACTTCCCCAAAATCTTGAGTCATTTGAGTGGTCACGATTGTCTCCCATCATAAATGTTTCATCTTCTGGTATAACAATCTCTTGCATATCAAATAGTTCTTTTGGAGCTATTAGATTTTTAGTGACATTTGGATCGTTATGAATTCCTTTATGCTCTTTTTCGTATGGACTTACAACAAAAAGTTTTCCATCTATATCAATAGTTTCATAATCTTTAAATTCAGTTTTTACAAAATCATTTCCCTCTTTAGGGTGAAGATATAAAATTTTATTTTTTAAAAATATAGTGTCTCCACTTGTAGCTACTGCTCTTTTTACATAGTGAATATCTGGATCATGAGGATATCTAAATACTACGATATCACCTCTTTTTGGTCTCTCACCTTCTATTAAATGTCCATTTCCTTTAAAATCTGGTAAAACTTTTACTTCAATCCAAGGAATTGTAGGAGTTGGAACTCCATATGCGAATTTTTTAACAAAAAGCATATCACCTATTAAAAGAGTATTTTTCATACTTCCACTAGGAATTACAAAGGCTTGAGCAACAAAAAATATAATTGTAAGTACAATTACTATTGTACCAGTCCAAGATGATGACCAGTTATAAATCTTTTTTAACATCTATTTTATTTCTCTTTTATCTCTCAAGTTTGCAGCTTTTATTGTATTTTTTAAAAGCATTGCAATTGTCATTGGTCCTACTCCACCTGGAACTGGAGTTAAAAAAGAACATTTGTTTTTAAGTCCTTCAAAATCAGCATCACCAACAAGTTTACCAGTATCAAGTCTATTAATTCCTACATCAATAACAACAGCACCATCTTTAACCATATCTTCTTTTAGTAGATATGGAACACCAACAGCAATAATTACAATATCAGCTTTTGAAGTGTGAGCTTTTAAATCTTTTGTTCTACTATTACAAACTGTAACTGTTGCTTTTTTATTTATTAAAAGTGATGCCATAGGTTTTCCAACAATATCGCTACTTCCAATAACTACAACATCTTTTCCACTTAATTCAATATTATGCTCTTCAAACATTCTCATAACACCAAATGGAGTTGCACTTAAAAATGAATCAAGATTAGAAACCATTCTTCCAACATTGTATGGATGGAAACCATCAACATCTTTTAGTGGATTAATTGCTTCTAAAACAGTTGTTGTATCTATATGTTTTGGAAGTGGAAGTTGTACTAAAATACCATCAAGTTTTGGATTATTGTTCATCATATTTATAGTTTCAAGTAACTCTTCTTGAGTTATGCTCTCTGGCATTTCATGCACAACTGAATAAATTCCAGCATCTTTACAAGCCTTTGCTTTACTTGCAACATAAGTTGCACTTGCTGCATCATTTCCTACAAGAATAACTGCAAGTCCTGGAGTTATATTTTTCTCTTTTACAATTTGAGTAACTTCAACTTTTACCTCTTCTTTTATCTTTGCTGATAAAATTTTCCCATCTAGTAGTACCATTTTTTTACCTTATAATTAAGTTATTTAAATTTTTTAGATTTGATTGTATCTAAAATTGAATTAAAATATTTTTTAGCATATTGAGATATCTTATTGCTTACAAATATAACTTATAATTTAACCTAATATTTAGTAAATTTTAAATATAATCCGCGTTCAATTTAAAATTAAAACAAAGGACTAAAATGTTAGAGGGTATCGTAAGAGATAGTATAACTAAACCAGCTGTAAAAGCTTTAAGAAAAGATGGATATTTAATTGCAAATATCTATGGAAAAGGTATGGAGAACATATCTGCAGCATTTAAAAGAAATGAGTATATCAAATATTTAAAAAATAAAACTACTCTTGCTTTTGATATTAAAGTAGATGGAAAAGTTTTAAGTGTAGTTGTAAAAGAGTACCAAAAATGCCCTATTACTTCTGATTTATTGCATGTTGATTTAATGGTTGCTCAAAAAGGTGTTAGAGCTTCATATTTTATCCCAGTTGTAGCAACAGGAAGTGCAAAAGGTCTTAAAAATAAAGGTCTTTTAATGTTACATACTAGAAGAATTCCAGTTAAATGTACAATTGAAAATTTACCAAATAACATCACTTTAGATGTTACAAATTTGGATACAGGAGATAATATTCTTTTAAGAGATATTACACTTCCAGAAAATGTTGATTGTTATTTAGACCCACGAGTTCCAATCGTTGGTGTAATTAAAGCTAAATAATTAAAACCTATGTATTTAATTGTTGGTCTTGGAAATATTGGTGAAAAATACCAAAATACAAGACACAACATTGGATTTTTAGTCGTAGATTTTATGACTAAAAATCTTAATACTACTTCTATAAATAACTCAAACTTTCAATCAACTCTTTTAAAAGCAGGATATAATCTATTTTCTAAACCAACTACATATATGAATAATTCAGGAATTGCCGTAAAAAATATTATGGATTACTATAAAGTTGATTTAGAAAATATTATTATTATTCATGATGATATAGATTTACCTTTTGGAACTGTGAAATTCAAAATAGGTGGAGGTCATGGTGGGCACAATGGTTTGAAATCTCTTGATAACCATATTACAAAAGAGTATATAAGAGTTAGAGTTGGAATTGGAAAACCAAAAGATAAAGAAGATGTTGCAAACTATGTTTTAAGTGATTTTAGTAAAGCAGAGTTTGAAGAGTTAAATAACAAAATCATTCCACATGTTGCTTCTTGTGTTGAAGCTTTAAAAGAGCTTAGTATTGATGAAGTTAAGGCTAAATTTACATTAAAGCAGTCTATATGAGTATTTTAACAAAATATATAATTGAAAAGTATCTTAAAAACTTTATTATAATTTTACTATCTTTAGAGATATTTTTTGTGGGAATTGACTTTTTACAAAATTTTAAATCTATACCTCAATCAGCAAACTTACAGTTGTTATATATCTTTTATAATGCATTTTTTACACTAACTTTAACTCTTCCTCTTTCAATTGTTTTTGCTTGGATTTCAACTTTAATAACTTTTATTAAAAATAATGAGTATGTTGCATTTTACTCTTTAGGAGCTGGAAGAAGATATATATTTTTACCTATATTATCTTTAGGTTTAATATTTTTAGTAGTTTTAATATTTTTGCAAATGACACCTTTGGCATACTCTTATGAACAAAAAAAGAAGATTTTAGATAATGAGTACTTCTCAAGTACAAAAAGTGATATATTTTTGAAATATAATGATAATTTTGTCTATTTTCAAAAGCTTTTTCCTCTTGAAAAAAGAGCAGAAAATATACATATTTTTAAAGTAGATGGAAAAGATGTAGTTGAAACAATTGTTGCACTAAAAGCATATTTTCAAAATAATAAATGGTATATTGTAGATGCAAAGATTACTACAAAACCAAAAGAGCTTGATATGAACTCTAAACTTACAATAAAGTATGAAAAATTTTTAAATACATTAGATGGATTTCAACCAAAGATATTGGATAATGTATATGAAGCAAGAAATGATTCTTCATTGTTAGATGCTATAAATGCTATGTTTTTATTAGAAAAACAAGGTGTAAATACTTCAAAAATAAGAGGAAATATATATAATCAGCTATTTGTTCCATTTTTTATAATTCCACTTCTTTTTTTAGTATTTGCATATAGTTCTTTAAATAGTAGATTTTTTAGATTAGGAATTTTTGTATCTTTTGGTATTTTTGGAACTTTAATTGTTTGGGGAGTTTTTTTCTTTTTATTTAAAATTACAAGTTCTGGTGTTTTAAATCCAGAGTTATCTTTATTATTACCTTTAATTATTTGGTTTATAGCAGCCATCTATGTTTATCAATCTAGAATAAAAACTATATAGGATTTAAAATAATGAGTCATACAAAAACTTATGGAATAGTTCCATATATTGTAACAAAAAAAGGTGTTAAAATTCTTTTGTGTTTAGATGTTGCAAGCAATAATAAATGGGGATGTCTAAAAGGTACAAAAGTAAAAAATGAGACTGCTTTTATGTGTGCAAAAAGAGAGTTCTTTGAAGAGAGTTCAATCTCTATAGATATTGAACTTTTTGAAGAGTATTTTGAGCAGATAAATCAAGAAAAAGATATTGGAGTTTGGCTTGTAAACTCTTCAAATATTGAAAATATGGATAGATATTTCAATGGAAATACTTTAAAAAGTGAATATCTCTCTTGGGAAAATTCAAAAGTAAAATTCTTTTCATTAAAAAAGCTTCCAAAGATAAAGTCAATGCAAAAAAAATTAGTATCAGAAATTAAGGATTTTTTAGAAAATAAGAATCTATTCCATTAGCAATACCATTTGCAAGTACTTGCTGATAATCTTTATCATATAATCTTTTACTTTCAACAGGATGAGATATAAATCCTAGCTCAATAAGAATAGATGGCATTTGAGCACCAACTAAAACCCAAAATGGTCCCTCTTTTACACCTGTATCTCTTACATCTTTATATTTTGTTCTAGCTGCTTGTAAAAGCCCTGATTGAACATCTATTGCAAATTTGTGAGAGGCTGTAATTCTTGGACGATTTAAGCTCTCTAAAAATACATTTTTTGAACTTTCACTCATCTCTCTAATATCATCTTTATTTTCTAAAGCAGCAACTTTTTTTGCTCTTTCACTTCTTGCAGGACTTAGAAAAAATGTCTCAATACCGCTTGTACTACTAGCCTTCTCTTTTGGCATAGAGTTTGTATGTATTGAGATAAAAAGGTCAGCATTTTTCTCATTTGCTAAAATAGTTCTATCCATAACTTTAATAAATTTATCAGTCGATCTAGTCAAATATACCTTGTATCCTCTTTGTTTTAATATATTATCAAGATATTTTGCTACTTCTAAATTTATAACTTTTTCATACTCTTTATTTGGTCCAACTGCACCAACATCATCTCCACCATGCCCTGCATCTATAACTATTGTTTTATTTATAGCATTTTTGGGTGTTGTATTTTGAACTTGATTTGTAACTTTTGTAGGAAGATTAGTTTTACTGTTTGAATCACTACTGTTTTTAGCAACTTCTACTTTTTCACTTTGAGTTTCTAAAACTTCAATAGTTAGCTCATTTGATTTTAAAATATATTTAATTTTAGGATTATTTTTATTTATTAATCTTATTCTAACGCTATTTTTATTTTCTGTAGTAATAACTTTATCTATACTATTCAAATTTAGTTTTGTAGGTTCAATATAACTATATTTTCCATTAATATCAAAAATATATTCAAAATTTCCATTTTGCTTAAGAGTAGAATATTTTAAATCTTTTTGTGATATTTTTTTGTTAAACTGGATAGTAATCTTATCTCCACTTGATGAAATAGAACGAATAGAGTTTTTCAAATCAACCATTTCTTTAATATTTGAATTAGGTTCAATTTTTTGTTTTGAAATCTCTTTTATTTGTTCATCTTTTTTTGTTGATTGTTTACTATTTATATCTATTGTTAGTTGTCTTTTTGTTATTTTATAAGATGTTTCTGGATTATTATTGCCTGAAATTACAATTCTTAAAACATCAGGTTGAAACTGACCTATTGTAATTTGTTCAACACCCTGAATTGCTAATTTTGTAGCTAAGGCATCTTTAAAATAACCTTTTATATCAAAAACATCTCTATATAAAGGAGAAGGTTTTAGCTCAAAAAATTTAATATCATCTTCTTTTATATCAACATTAAAATCAACTACTATTGAGTTGTTTGAAGTAGTTACATTTTTTATAGAGTATAAAAGATTTGATTGTTTCTCTTTATTTTGCTTATTATTAGAAGAAGTTTGAGCTGACTCTATATTTTTGTTATTTATTACTTTAATACTTTTATTTAAAACAGCTAATTTTTTTTCATCAGGTCTTACATCTTTATTTAACTTTTTCCCTAGTTCAATAATTTTTTTTAAATCATCTATTTTTTGATTGTCATCTTTTCTTAATGAAGATTTTAAAAACTCTATTCTTGCCTCTTTGTACTGCTGTTCCAAGCTAGAGGCAAAAGATATATTGATAATAAGTAGAAGGCAAATAAAGAATTTAGTTAAAATAACTACTCTCCTTTAGTTAATTTTTCCATTAACTCTTTAACAGAGATTATCTTATCAATTTTATATCCATTTGAACCTGAGAAAAATAGACCAGTTTCTAAATCACCTTTGTATGCGGCTCCTAATCTATCAGCTATACAATATCCTACTAGTTTTGCTTCATGTCCTCTATTACAAGGTGCAACACAATTTGAGATACATTGAACTTTTGGTGCAGTATGATTTTCGATTGAAAATTGAAGATTTGTCTTAACTCCACGTGCAGGAAGTCCTACTGGAGAACTCATTAAAACAATATCTTCTTCTTTTGCATTTAGCAAAACATCTTTGAATTTAGGATCAGCATCACACTCAAAAGTTCCTATAAATCTAGTAGCCATTTGAACTCCAGCACAACCAAGAGATATAAACTTATCAATATCTTTTTTATCCCAAATTCCACCAGCTGCAATAACAGGAATATTACCCCAGTTTTTTGCTTCTTCAATAACTGGAGTTACAATATTCTCAAGTTGAAACTCTTCTTTATAACAATCTTCATATTTGAAACCTTGATGACCACCACTTAAAGGTCCTTCAACTATTACAGCATCTGGTATTTTATTGTATCTTTGCCATTTTTTACAAATAAGTTTTAAAGCTCTTGCACTTGATACAATTGGAACAAGTGCTACATCTGGAAAGTTTTTTGTAAACTCTGGCATATTTGTAGGAATTCCAGCACCAGTAATTATAATATTTGCACCTGCTTCACATGCATCACGTACAACTCTTCCATAGTCATTTATAGCATATAAAATATTACAAGCAAGTGGCAAATTTCCACAAATTTTTCTAGCGTTATCGAAAATCTCTTTTAAAGCATCTTTACTATAAAAATTTAAAACCTCTTTAGGTTTATCTTTTTTCATAACAATATTTACTTTAGGGCTAAGTTTTTTATAGTATCCTGTACCAACTGCTGAAATTACTCCTAAACCACCTTCAAGACTAACATGTCCAGCTAATTGATCCCAACTTATTCCAACACCCATACCACCTTGAATTATTGGATGTTTTATCTCATATTTTCCTATTTTCACAATTAGCCTCTTCTATTTTATTATTATTTTTGCAAAACTTTTTTTGCCTTTTTGCAAAATGTATTCGCCAGATGTTAAGTTTAACTTATCATCGCTTATTTTCTCTTGATTAATCGATACCGCATTTGAATTTATATCTCTTCTTGCTTGTGAAGTTGAATCAACTAATTTTGAATCTAACATAGCTTGACAAATCCAAATCTCACCTTCAAAAATAAATTCAGGTATATCAGTTGGTATATCTTTTTTGGCAAAAACTTTTTCAAATTCAGCTTTTGCTAAAGCTCCAGCACCAACTCCATGAAATCTATCAACTATCTCAGATGCTAAATTCTCTTTTACTTTTTTAGGGTGCATTGTTCCATTTTCAACACCTTTTTTTATCTCTTCAATCTCTTTTAAACTTTTACTTGAAAGAAGCTCAAAGTATCTCCACATAAGTTCATCTGAAATTGATAAAACTTTTCCAAACATATCAAAAGGAAGATCTGTAACACCAATATAGTTACCTAATGATTTTGACATCTTTTGAACACCATCAAGACCTTCAAGAATTGGCATCATTAAAACCGCTTGTTGTTTTTTACAGTTATATGCTTTTTGTAGAGTTCTACCCATAAGTAGATTAAATTTTTGATCTGTTCCACCAAGTTCTACATCGCTATTTAAAGCAATTGAGTCATAACCTTGAAGTAGGGGATATAAAAATTCATTTACAGCAATTGGAGTGTTTGAACTATATCTTTTTGAAAAATCATCACGTTCTAACATTCTTGCAACTGTCAAGTTTGAAGCTAAATTTATAAGTCCAGCTGTTCCTAGTTCATTTAACCAAGTACTATTAAAAACAACTTGCGTTTTATTTGGGTCTAAGATTTTAAAAACTTGCTCTTTGTAAGTCTCAGCGTTTGCTAATACATCATCTCTACTTAAAACTTTTCTTGTTTCACTTTTTCCAGTTGGGTCTCCAATAGTTGCAGTAAAATCTCCAATTAGAAATTGAACTACTCCTCCAAATTTTTGAAAAGTTGCTAATTTTTGTATTAAAACTGTATGTCCTAGATGAATATCAGGAGCTGTTGGATCAAATCCTGCTTTTACGTAGAAATTTTCACCTGTTTCAAAATATTTTTTTATTAATTTTGTAATAGCTTCAATATCAATAATCTCAGCAGTTCCTCTTTGAATTTCGTCTATCGCTTCTTTTATTTTATTTTCCATATTTTATTAAACCTTTATTTATTATATGCGTCTTTTTTTGACATAAAATCTATAACTTTTATATTTTTCTCAACAATTTGTCTAACTTCATCTACATTTGAATTATTTATCTCAAACTCTATATCACAATATTGAATATATGAGTGTTTTTGTCGCCCAAAATTACAAGCTAAGATATAAAAATCGCTTTTAGAAAGATATGCTAAAACTTTTGCTAATTCACCTTTTGTATTTGGAATACTTATTAGCATTTTGTATTGAAAAACAGAGTTTTTTGCCCATTCGCAATACAACATTTGTTCATTTTCTTTGATTTTAGAATAAGCCTTATCACACATTTTATGGTGAATTATTGCATTGTGAGAGTTTCTAAATGCAATAATATCATCTCCAAATTTTGGGTGGCAACAGTGGTCAAATGATATAGAATTTATATTAAAGTTAGAATAAATAAGCATATTGTCAAATTTAAACTCTTTTATCTTGCTTGTGAAGATTTTAAATCTTCCCATAATTCCTTTCTCTTTTAATACTTTTTTCTCTACAATTTGTTTTGCATTTTTTAAAAAAGGTAAATTTGTTGGTACCTTATATAGACCTTTTACTGGATAATGTTCTAAAATATCATTATAATATCTAGAAAATATAGTATTTATAATATTTTTTCCAGCAAGTTCATCTATCTCTCTTTGTCTTTGCATACATAAAAATTTTAACTGTTTTTTTGCTCTTGAAGTTTTTACCATATCTATCCAAGAACATCTTATGATTGGTTCATTTCCTAGCTCAATTTGTATAATATCTGTACTTTTTAAAACAGTTAAAAGAGGTTTTTTAATTTTATTTATATAACAAGAAATTGCTTTTTTTCCAACATTTGTATGAACCGCAAAAGCGTAATCATAAGCAGTTGAACCAATAGGCAGGATAAAAACTTCACCTTTTGGTGAATAAACTATAATTTCATCGTTAAACAAATTTTCTTTTGTTTCATTATAGAACTCTTCTATGTTGTCATTAGAGAACTCCAAAGATTTTAACCAATTAAGATTTGAACTTGAAGAGCTATTTTTTTCTCCATTTTTATATGCCCAGTGGGCTGCTATTCCATACTCTGCAACACTATTCATATCAAATGAACGAATCTGAATCTCATATATTTTTGAATTATAAAAAACTGTTGTATGAATAGTTTTGTAACCATTTTCTTTAGGTGTTGCTATATAATCTTTAAATCTTGAAACTAAAGGTTTAAATTCTAAATGAATATGTCCTAATGCCTTATAGCAATCTATATCGCTTGGAACTAAGATTCTAATTGCAAAAAGATCAAGTACCTCTTCTATAGTAATACCTTTTCTTTGCATTTTTAAATATATTGAATAGTGATGTTTAATTCTTGAGTATATTTTTATCTCATTCTCTTCAAAACCATTTTTTTCTAATAAATTTTTTGTAATAGCAATAAAAGTATTGAAACTAAGCTGCATAGCTTGTTCATTCTCTTTTAAAAAATCATCAATTTTTTTGTACTCATCTGGATAAATATAGAAAAATGCTAAATCTTCTAACTCATTTTTAAGTGTTGAAATACCAAGTCTGTTTGCAATTGGAACATAAACAACCAGAGTCTCTTCAGCTATTCTTCTTTGTTTATGTTGTGGTAAAACAGCAAGAGTAAGCATATTATGAAGTCTATCACAAAGTTTTACTATTAAAACTCGTGGATCATCTATTGATGCTATTAGCATTTTTCTAAATGTAAGTGCTGCTTGAACTATTTTTGTATCGCTTGAATCTTTTGAAGTAATAAAATTTTCTTCTCTAATATCTGCTACTTTTGTAAGACCTTTAACCATATTAGAGACATTTTTGCCCCATTTTTCTTCAACAAATTCTAATGTAAAAGGTGTATCTTCTACAACATCATGAAGAAGTGCAGTTGCAATAACGTCTTCATCTTTTGAAAAAGTACTAGTTATTGTTGCTACAAGAATTGGATGAACCGAATAGGGTTCACCACTTTTTCTAAATTGACCCTCATGAGCTTCGATAATAAAATCAATAATCTCATTTAGTTTAGGGCTAATATCAATTTGCTTTTCAAGCTCTTTTATTGCCCCTTCAATTGTATTTACTAGTTGTAGCTCTTTGAAGAATAAATTCATAAAATCTACTAAGTAGAGATCTATTTTTTATCAGTAAAACCGTTGATTTTTAGCAATCCACTTGCTATTTCATCAATTGCAATATCTGTATATTTCATTTTTTGAGTATTTTGGCTTAAAAGTGGTTTTGCACCTTTGCTTAATTCATCTGCTCTTTGTCCAACTGCAATTGCTAAAACATATCTATCATTATCAACTTGTTTTAAAGCTCTTGAAATTCTCTCTTCTAATCTTTCCATTTTTAATATCCTTTTTAAAATCTATTTTGAACTATTTAACTATTGAACATTTGCTATAATCGCCTTGTACAATTCTTAGCAAATTTCCTTTTTCATTCATATTTGTAACAGCAATTGGTAGTTTATTATCTTTTGCTAAAGCAATAGCAGTGTCATCCATAACTTTTATATGGTCTTCTAAAGCTCTATCATATGTAAGATTTTCTAATTTTACTGCATCTGCAAATTTCATTGGATCTTTATCATAAACTCCATTAACTTTTGTTGCTTTTATAAGTAAATCTGCACCAATTTCAGTAGCTCTTAGTGTTGCACCTGTATCAGTAGTAAAATATGGATTTCCAGTTCCTGCTCCAAAAATTACAACTCTTCCTTTTTCAAAATGTCTCATAGCTTTTCTTACAATAAAAGGTTCAGCTATCTCTTCCATTTTTATAGCAGTTTGCAACCTTGCGCTCAAACCTTTGTATTCTAAGGCTTCTTGCATAGCAACACCATTGATTACTGTTCCTAGCATTCCCATATAATCAGCACTTGTTCTTTTAATAACACCATCAGCAGCAGCAGTAACACCACGAATAATATTTCCACCACCAATAACAATAGCAACTTCAACACCATGCTCAACTAAAGTTTTAATCTCTTCAGCTATATAATCTAATATTTTTGTATCAATTCCATATCCTTCAGTTCCAGCTAATGCTTCTCCTGAGAACTTTACAAGAACTCTTTTATTCATCTATTTTATCCTTCAATAATTTTTGCATTTTATCTAAAATATGATTAACAAAAACTTAGTTTATTTTATTGAAGATTTTGTTGGATTTATAATATTTTTTTCATTCTCTTTTTTTGATTTTTTTGGTTGGTAAAGCATATGATGCCATAGTGCAAAACCGCAAAATGCAACACCTGCAATAATATGAGTATTTTTGGCAATTTTATTTTTCATAAACATTGAAGTTACAACAGTTGCACCTAAAGTTGCACTCATTCCAATTTTTGCAACTTCTTTTTGAAGTTCTAAATCAAATTTTAGCTCTTTCATCTCTTTTTTTTCTTCTTTCATAAGTTTTTATAGTTTTATTTACAGTTTTAACTGTCAAAACACCTGTGATTAAAGTCGCTAATGGTAATAAAAATGGCATAAAATATATCCTTTAATAAATTAAAAGAATTGTATTATTTAATTTCTTAAACAAAACTGATAACTATTATTAAAATCTATTTTTTAGCTAATTTTACCCCTTTTATCGAATTTAATAGTAATCCTATTGTTGTTCCATTGTGCAATACAGCTGTTACAATAGGAGAAAATAGACCAAAAGTTGCACCTAAAAGAATTGTACTATTTATTCCAACAGTTGCATTGAAGTTAGTATTTATCAAATTCATGGTTTTATTTGCAAACTCCTTTGCTTCAACAACAGCAGAAATATCATCTTTTAATAGACTAATATCAGCAGTTGCTTTTGCTATATCAGCTCCACGACTCATTGAAATTCCAACATGAGAAGATATAAGAGCAGGGGCATCATTTATACCATCTCCAATGAAAGCAACTTTTTTACCCTCTTGCATCAACTCTTTTACAATATTTGCTTTATCTTGAGGTAAAAGTTCGGCTTTTACCTCATTAATACCTAACTCATCAGCAATTTTTAAAGCTTTTGTTTTTGTATCTCCTGTTAGCATTACAATATTTTTTACACCAAGAGATTTTAATCTTTTTATACTCTCTTTTGTATTTTCTCGTAACTCATCACTAAGTCCAATAGTTCCTAAAAGTTTACCATCATATCCAACATATAGTAAAGTATCACTCTTTTTTAAAGAGTTTTCAATATCTTTTTTGTATGAAGAAAAATCTATTTTTTCGTCATCTTCTAAAAAATGTCTGCTTCCTATTACTACATTTTTACCTTTTATTTCTGTTTTTACACCATGGGCTACTATAAATTGAACCTCTTCGTGATGCATATGTACAAAACCTCTCTCTTTTGCTGCTTTTACAACAGCTTCAGCTACAGGATGAAAATAGTGCTCTTCTGTTGAAGCTGTAAGATTTAAAAGCTTCTCTTCACTCCAATTTTTATCATAGGAATCAACACTTATAACTTCTAATTCACCACTTGTAAGAGTTCCTGTCTTATCAAAAACAAAGGTATCAGCACTGCTTAGTGCTTCAATAGATTTTGCACCTTTTATCATAATTCCACTATGACCAGCTTTTGAAATTGTAGATTTAAAAGCAACAGGAGTTGCAAGTTTTAAAGCACAAGAGTAATCAGCTTGAAGTACAGATGCAACTCTTTGAAAATCTTTTGTAAAAATATAAGCAGCGGTTGCTAATCCTAGGGTAACAGGAACTAGCTTGTCTGCAAGTCGATTTGCTTTTAGCTGAGCAGATGACTTTTCATTTAAAGAGTTTTCTATGTAATGTTTTATTCTTTGAGTTGCCGTATTCGCACCAACTTGCTCAGCCCAAATTCTAAATCTTCCTTCTTCGACAATAGTTCCAGATATTACTCTATCTCCTCTATATTTTGCTATTGGTTCAGCCTCTCCAGTCATTGATACTTGGTTAATTGTACCTGCTCCATCTATTATATGACCATCTATTGCAATAGTACTTCCTGCTCCAACTACTACAATATCACCTACTTTTAGTTCAGCTGTTTTTACTAAAACTTCTACTACTTTTCCATCTACTTTTCTTTCAACCCAAGCTTCTTCAATATTTGGACGAGCTAGCTCTTTTAGTAAATCATCACTTTTATGAACAGTAGTTTCTTCTATATATTCACCAAGCTCTAACATAGCATTTGTTGAGTTTGCTGCAAGATAATCTTTTCTATAAATAGAAATAGCTACAGCTGCTGCTTCAAGTACATGAGAAGTTAAGCCATCATTAAAAAGCTCTTTTGTACCATCAATTAGAAGAGGAACTGAAGCAACGCTTGTAATAGCAGCTTTTAAACTATTATTTGTAACCAATCTTTCGGCAACCAAAGCAGTAGTTGCAAGTAGAGTTCCTTTTATAGATGGCTCTTTGTTTGATGTACAAGAGACACAAACACTAGCTTCATTTTTTGATGCAGATTTTAAGAGATTTTCTAAAGTAATAGTTTTTAATCTCTTTTCTATATCTTGAAAGATATCTTTTTTTAGTTCAAATATTATTGAATATGCTTTTTTATTTACTCTTATACTTTGTATTTCACTAAAATTATTAAAATAACCTTTTAAAATATCTTCATCTATAAAATTATCTTTTAGTATTTCAAGCTTATATCTAGCTCTAAGTCCTATTTGATGAACTTTTATAAATTTTTTATTCATTATTTTTAAAACTCTTGTTCATTTACTTTTGAAGCTGCTTTTGCATCTTCAATTCTCTCTTTTAGCTCTTCAAAGCCAGCAGTTGCAAGATTTTTTACTTTGTTTATTGTTTCAAAAATACTCTCTTGAGCATTTTTATTTGTTAAAATATAAGTTGCTACTGCTCCAATTAATGCACCTTTTATAAAATCCCCATTTAAAAAAGAGCTTGATTGATTTTGCATTTGATTATTCGGATTTTGTCCTATAAAATTTTGATTTACACCACTATTGATGTATGGGTTTTGGTTTATATTTAGCCCATTTTGATTGTTATTTCTTGTACTATTTATATCTGTGTTATATTGATTAAAATTTTGATTGTTATTAGCCATTTTAGTTTTCCTCTAATTCTAGATTTTGGTTTATTAAGTATTTTTGCTCTAGTTTTTCTTCAATTATTTCTAATGCATAAATTCCAGCCATTCCAATAGATGCTGATGTTAAAGCTCTAAGATAGTTTCCTTCACCAATATAGTTCGTTGTAGCAATAGCGCTTCCTGTAACAATAGCACCTTGAGTTGCTTTTTTTGTAGTATCTTTTATTGCTTCACACTTTTTTATTTGACCGTTTTGATATTTCTTGTAATTTATTGCACCACTAATAACAGCACTTGCTATTGCACCACTTATTACATGACCTAAAACATTTCTAGGCGTTCCTGTATTTATATTTTTCATAAATTTGCCTCTTTATTTTCAGTAGTTTTTGGCTTTCTTGAATATGTTTTTTTTGTAGCTTTTGGTTTTTCAACTATTTTTTTTGTATCTTCTTTTTCAAACTTCTTTTTTGTTTGTGAAATTTTTGTTTCAATATCTTTTTTTAAAATTTCACCTTTTTCTTTTGCATCTTTAAAAATATTTCCACCCTTTTTCTTAATGATATCTCTATTTTTATAAGCAACAACTCCTAAAGCTCCAAGAGCTAAACCAGCTATAAATGGTAATGCCATTTTTTACTCCTTGTTTGAATTTTGATTTTCTAAAAATTGATTTAAAAGTGCTACAATTGCAGCTCCACTAACAGCGCCACCTAAAAATTGAAAACTTATATTTGAAAATAGTTTTGAACTAAGATTTGAAATTGTATTTTCATCTATATTTCCACTCATAAGATTATTTACAATCTCTTGGTACTCTTGCATTTTTTGCATAATATCTTCGCTACTATTTGAAGAAGAGTGAAAGCTATTGTAGTAATTTATTACACAAGATCTAAAAGCTGGTAAATGATTGTTAAAAGAGGCAGCTTGAAGTCTAAAAAGTGCATCTGTAATATCACTTTTTGTTGAATTTATTAAAAGATTATTGTACATAGCAATATTTTCAATCTCTGCTGCAACTCCTAATTCATAACACTCTATTAGATTATTTGGGATTTCTATTTTATCTTTCCAGTCATTTATTGGAACTTCTACACTATATTTTTCTGCTAATTTTATAAGCATACTATAGTGTACTGCTTCAGACTCTTTAATATTGATAAATGGATCTATATTTCCAAAAGTTTCAATTATTTTGCTATAAGTTTCGTAAGCTTTAAACTCATCATAAATAGCAATTTGTAAAATCTGCTCATCAATATTTATATTTGAATTTAAATCAACTCTTTTTTTAATTAAAATATTGTAATCTATGGGCATTATATAGCCTCCTTTGATAGATTATTTATAATTTGTGTTATTTCATCTATATTTTCATTTTTTATCAAATCTTCCCATAGTTTTGGCTTAAAAATAGTAGGATTATATATAATTGTAATAGAAGCTATAATTTTATTTATTTTAATATCTTCAATACCAGATATTTTTTTTGGAAGATTTGTAATATCATCTAAAGATATATTCTGTGCTTCATTGACTATTTTTGGATTTACTCTAACTCTTAATCTTCCAGGAGTATGTGCAATAATTGTGAAATAACTAGAAATTCTTATGATAGTTTCACTATTTATCATTTAGACCTTCTAGAAACTCTTTTTGTGTCTCTTTTTTCCCCACAATTAGAAGAAAGATAACTCCAATAACTGCAGCACTAATTGAACTAGCAAAAATACCAATTTTTACGGCACTTACAATATGTGGATCATCAAAAGCTAAAACAGAGATAAAAATTGACATAGTAAATCCAATTCCTGCTAAGAATCCAACTGCTAAAATTTCACTCCAAGTTACATTTGCTGGTTTTTCACTAATTTTAAATTTTGTTGCAAGATAAGTTGAAGCTAAAATTCCAATAGGCTTACCAATAAGTAAACCTAAAAATACTCCAAGAACAATTGTTTTATTCTCTATAACACTTGCAAAATCTAGTTCAACACCTGCATTTGCAAATGCAAAAACAGGCATTATAATAAATGCACTAAAGTTATGAAGTGCATGTTCAACTCTCAAAAGTGGACTTTTTGAGTTATGCTCTTCAATCTCTTCAACTGTTGTATTTTTTGCTTTTAAAGGAATTACAAAAGCTAGAAGAATTCCAGCTATTGTAGAGTGAATACCAGAACTATGTATAAAAATCCATAGAAAAATACCAATAAATAGGTAAGGCATAACACGTACTAGATTAAAATAGTTAAAAATCATAAGAATAAAATATGTTAAAACTGAATAAAGTAAAAAGTCATAATGAAGTTCACTTGTATAAAATATTGCAACTACAACTATTGCTCCTAAATCATCTACAACAGCTAAAGTTACTAAAAATACTTTTAAAGATAGACTAACTCTTTTTCCTAGAAGCATTAAAATTCCTAAGGCAAAAGCAATATCTGTAGCCATAGGAATTCCAAATCCTGTTGGATGAGATTGATTTACACTTAGATACAATATTGCTGGAATAATCATCCCTCCAAGTGCTGCAATTATAGGAAATGATGCTTTTTTTGGACTTGAAAGCTCACCTATTAGCATATCTCTTTTTATCTCTAAGCCAACAACTAAGAAAAATAGTGCCATCAAAACATCATTTATCCAATGTTGAAGGCTCATAGAAAAAGTGTGTGTACCAAATGAGAAGCTAAAATGTGTTTTTAAAAGTTCAAAATATTGTGGAGCAAACATAGAGTTTGCTATATAAACAGCCAAAACTGTCACCAAAAAGAGCTGAATTCCACTTAAAGTTGCAGTTGATATAAAGCTTCTTATAAATTTGTATTGATTCTTTATATTTACAATTTTTCTTAAGTAGCTAGCGGAAAGTATTTTAGCCATTTTTATTGCACTCCTTACATTTTCCTTTTAGGATAATATTTTCAATTTTATAATCTTGTAAAAGAAAGTTTGGTTTTTCAAAAATACACTCAATATTTGAACAGTTGTTACAAATAAAGTGTGAATGCTCAATATCTTTTATTTCAAAATATCTTTTTTTATCATTTGACTCAAAAGAGTTTATAAGATTTTCTTCTTCAAAAATCGTGATATTTCTATAAAAAGTTGCCTTATCCATAGATATTTTATCTTTTATATCTTCATAACTTAATGGTTTACTTGAGTTTATAAGTATATCCAAGATAGATTTTCTGGCACTTGTAAGTTTTATATTTGAAAAATTTTCTTTTATCATAAATTTATTCTAACTAAAATTTAATTAAGTGCTACTAAGTTGCATTAAAGAATAAAAAGTTTAGAATGTCAAGAAATTTGCAACCCAGTTGCATAATATATTAAATACAAAGGATAAATATGAGAAATTATTTACTAGTTTTTATGTTGTTTACAACAATTTTATTTGCTTCAAAGCAGGAGTTAACAGTTACGATTTTACCACAAAAGTATTTTGTAGAAAAAATAGTAAAAGATAAGTTTGATATTAATGTTATGGTAAAACCAGGTAGTTCTCCTCACAATTTTGAGCCAAAGGCATCTCAAATGAAATCTTTAGGTAATTCAAAAGCATATTTTATGATAGGAGAACCTAGTGAAAAAGCTTGGATTAATAGATTTAAACAAAATGCAAAAAGTACAATTTTTGTTGATACAACTATTGGAGTAGAAAAAATTGCTATGGTTGAACATACTCATCATGATGAAGAAGATGAGCACAAAAAATATAATCATTCTAATCATAAACATGAAGATAAAAATGGACACTCTCATGAAGATGATGGACTTGATCCTCATATTTGGTTAGACCCAATAAGTGTAAAAATTCAAGCAAAAAATATTTATGAAGCAATGGTTAAAATAGATGAAGAAAATAGTGATTTTTATAAAGCTAATTATGAAGAGTTTGTAAAAGAGCTAGATAATTTGGATAATGAGATAAAAAATATATTAAAACCTTATAAAGACTCTGCTTTTATGGTATTTCATCCATCTTGGGGATATTTTGCTGCAAGATATGATATTGAGCAAATATCTATTGAGATTGAAGGGAAAGAGCCAAAACCAAATGAGTTACTTCAGTTAGTAGAAGAAGCAAAAAAACATAATATAAAAATAGTATTTGTAGCACCTCAATTTTCACAAAAAAGTGCAAAAACAATTTCACAAAATGTTGGTGCAAATGTAGTATCTATAGATCCATTAAGTGATGATTGGTACAATAATATGGTTCTTGTAGCAAACGAGATTGCAAAAAGTTATAAATGATTTTAAAAAATAGAGCTTAAATTAAGCTCTATTTTAAATATTTCTTTATTCATCACTATAAACACAAACATTAAAATCTTTTACAAGTCCATCTTCTAGCACACAATGTTTATGAAAAAACTCTTTTATATAAGGTTTATTGCAGTGAAGCTCAAAAGCCTCTTTTGATTCCCAAATTTCATTAAATACTATTGGAAAGCTTTTTCCAGTTGCATTTGGATGAGTTATATGTTTTGTAACAATATATTGAATACAACCATCTTCTCTTATAGTTTGTGGTTCTAAAGATTGTAATACTTTAAATAACTCTTCATTTAAACAATCTTTTGCTTCAAATGAAGCTATACAATAAACTCTTTTTGACATAATTTTTCCTTTTTTATAAATCTAATTGCTTTATCATATGATAAAAGTTACTTCCTGAAACTTTTAGAATTTCATTATCTTGAAATCCTAATCTTTCATACAAAGCTTTTGCTTTTGGATTTTCAAAATCAACTAAAAGTGAGAGTTTTTTAAAATCTAACTCTTTTGCTTTTTGTTCAGCAAAACTAAATAACTCTTTTGCTATTCCTCTTCCTTGAAAGCTAGGAGTTACACTAACAGTATCTATATAAAATTCATCTTTAAAACACTCTTTTTCAAATGAATCTAAAAAAATATTTTTTCTTCTTAAGTGCTCAAGCATTGGCTTATCTAGTTTTTCTACATCATTTGAACTATAAGCTAGTAAAATACCAACATTTTGATTATCTATAATATAAGTATAAATATTGTTATAACTAAGCCTACAAACATCCATTTTTATATAATAATCCAAAGTTTCTAAAATTTTTTTATCTTCATTTTCACCAGTTAAAGTGTTTGCAACACTGTGAATTGCATCATAAATAAGTGTTGAAATATTATTAATATTTTTTTTATCTGCTTTTTTTATCATAATTTTCCAAAATGCGTTTTTTGTGGATTCTACTAAAGCTTAACTAACAGATAATTAATAGATTTATTTTAAAATACTTATGATTATTTAAAATTTGGAGAAAATTATTGAAGGCAATAAGAATTTTAGTTCTAGAAAGTAATGATAAATCTATATCTCAAATTATAGAGATTTTAAAAAATAATAATTTTTTAGTAGATATTTGTAGTAATAATGATGAATTTTTAGAATCTATTTATTATAACCTATATGATTTATATTTATTGAATATAAATGAAGAGAAAGCAATTCCTAGATTTCAATTAATAAAATTATTAAATGAGTGCCATGATATGACTATGAAAATGGTTATAGCTTCAATTTCAAGCATTATAAAACCATCTTTTATATCAGGTTGTGACGAGTGTGTTATAAGAAATGTAGATGAAGATGAGATAATTTTAAGAATAAAAGCACTTATTAGAAGACAATTTAAAATTTATTCAGATTATATAATTATAAAAAATAATATTAAATATGACATATTTGAAAAAAAAATATTAATAAATGATAATGAAATAATTTTAGGAGAGAAGCCATTATTAATTTTAGATTATCTGCTTAAATTTAGAGATATTTTTGTACCTATCGAAGATTTAGAAAAAGAGATATACCCAGCTTGTAGCGATAGTAAAAATGGAGTAATTCGTTTTCATATTCATAAAATTAGACAGCTTTTAGGAAACGATATTATCTTATCAAACAGAGTAAGTGGCTATAAAATAAACATATAGTCATTAAATATTACAAACGAATAATTAACACTGTATATCTAAAATATCGTTTGCATTAAGCAAATAAATATACAGGAGGATTGGGTATGTTTGATTACCCCATATTTGAAATGCCTTTTATAGGGCAAAGAATGTTAATGGCAATAAATGCAATTATTCATGTCTTTGTATCTCATGGAGGTGCAGTTGGAGGTTCAGTTGTTCTTGCTGCAATGGCTTGGTGGGCAAATAAGAAAAACGATATGCAAGCTTATAATTTAACTTATAAAGTTGTTATGGTTTTTTTTATTGTCTCTACATCCGTTGGGGCATTAACAGGTGTTGGTATGTGGATACATGCAAATATTTTGAGTCCAAATGCAATTGGTGGATTAATTAGAGTATTTTTCTGGAAATGGTTTATTGAGTGGATAGTTTTCAACTTTGAAGTTGTACTTCTTTTACTATTGTTTATGACTTGGAAAAAAAATCAAACAAGTGAAGAAGGAAGAAAGAAGACTATAAGACTAGGTGTTTATTATGCTATCTCTTCATGGTTAACAATGGTTATTATCACTGCAATTTTAGCATTTATGTTAACTCCGAACTTTGATGGACAACCTTGGGTAGACCCTGAAATTTATCCTGGAAATGTAAATTATAATAATGCTTTATTTAATCCAACTTGGTGGCCTTCTTTAGCATTTAGAACATTTACATCGATTGCATTTGCAGCCGCACTTGCTATTATGTGGACTTGGATAATTGCAACTTTTTCAAAAAATGAAGAAGATAAAGAAGCAAAAGCTAGACTTATTAAGTTTTTAGCAGGAATTATGATGATTACAGTTCCTATAAGTGCTATTTTTGGTTACTGGTATTATACAGAAATTCCTGCTGCTGCACTTTCTATGATTCCAACTGCTGTTATGACAAGAGCTTTTGAAGATAGATTTGATTTAATGTATCTAATGGCTATTGGTGTTGGTGCTTCAATTATTGTTACAACAATAATCGCTTATTTTTCACCAAAAAGAATGCCATATTTAGCAGCAAGTTTAATGGTTGCTGGATTTTTAGTTCTTTGGGGATATGAAGAAAGAGTAAGAGAGTTTATAAGAAAACCTTTTTTAATTTATAATTATATGTATTCAAATGGTATTAGAACAACAGATGTTCCATATTTAAATAAGGTTGGAATTTTAAAACATGCTATTTTCTTAGATGAAAGCAAAAAAGTTGTAAATGAAGATAAATCAAATATTTTAGAAGTTGGTAAATCTATTTATCAAATAGAGTGTCGTATCTGTCACACTGAAAATGGTATTAATGGATTAAAAGGTTTGACAACTGGTTGGTCGCATGATGCTATTAGAAATAGATTAAATAATCTTCCAGGTGGTGGGACTCCATATATGCCTCCATTTGTAGGAACTGAATCTGAAAAAGATGCGTTAGCAGCTTATATTAAATCTTTAAACACTAAAGGAGTTATAAAATGAATTGGAAATTACCATTTGATATTCCATTAATTACACCAACTTTAGGTTTACCTTTAGAGTTTTTTAGTATTTTAGGAATTATAGTTTTTGTTGTACATATTTGTTTTATTTATATGTTAATTGGAGCTTCAACTGCTTCTGTTATTTATAATATTATGGGTGTATTTAAAAAAGATTCAAACTATGATAAGTTTGCTTATAGAATGACAAACTATACAACAGTTTCAGAAAATATGGGTGCTTTATGGGGAGTTGCTCCATTGCTTGTAATCTCTGTGCTTTTTACTGGATTTTTTTATACAGCAATTTTAAAAATTAGTCCGCATATTTTACATATTATTTATGGAAATATTATTGCGTTCTTATTATCTTATGCTTATAAATTTTCTTGGCATGCTTTGCAAAATCATAAAGGTTTTCATATAGCAATTGGATTATCTACAGTATTAGCATTTTTTACATTGCCATTTATATTTATGTCAATGTCAAATCTTTATATGCAACCAGAACTTTTTGCGAGTATAAGTAATATTTGGGAAATTATGTTTACTCCAGTTACTGGATTTAGACTTTTAAACTTCTTTTTAACAGCATTTATGGCAACAGGTATTGTTATGATATTTATTGGAGCTAGATGGGTAAAAAGAGGTGATACTGAAATAGGGAAAATTTCTATCAGTCAAGGTAAAAAATGGTTTTTATTAGCAACTCCTTTAAATATAGTTGTAATGCCACTATTGCCTTTTGTATTTACTGCAAGAATTAGTGAAGCTTTAATGCATACAGGATTTATTTATTTACCTTTTATTGCTTCATTATTATTGATTGTTGCATTTTTATATGTATTAAGTAAATTTAAAGATGAGGTTGTAAGTTCTCAATCAGCATTTAGAGTAGTAGCACTTGTATTGTTATCGATTTTTTTAATGGCAACAACAAGAGAAGGTGTTAGAGTTGTTTCTTTTGCTGAACCACTTGCTCTTCAAGCTCAAGCAACTGAAGATTTTATGAATGCTTCTTTAACTGAATATGAAAAATATAAAGAAGAAATGGCAAATAAACCAGCACTTGACTTAAATGATCCAGCTGTTTTAGCCGAATCAAAAGGGTGTTTTTCTTGTCATAATGTAGATGTTAAATTAGTAGGTCCTTCATTTAAAGAAGTATCAACTAAAAATAGTGAAGTAGCTGTTTTAGTAAAAAGTATGATGAATGGAAGTGAGAATAAATACGATGTTATTCCTATGCCACCTCAAGATGTAAGTGAAGATGAAGCTAAAAAATTAGCAACTTGGATTTTAGAATTGAAAGAGGCTAAATAATGAAACTCTTTAGGCTTTTATTTTTAGTAATAGTTTTAAAAGGAGTGGCATTTGCTACTCCTTTTTTAGAAGATATTTTAAAGAAAGATAAAATAAATATAGTTGCATTTGTAACTTCTTGGTGTCCTGTTTGTCAAAAAACAAATTATTATTTAGAGTCTTTTTCAAAAAATAATAGTGATGTTTTTGTTACTTTATTTTTTGTTGATGAAGAATTGCCAAAAATATTATCTCAAACTTCAAATTTCAAAACAAATTCTATTTCTTTTGAAGATTCTAAAAAATTTGGTGTAGATAAAAGCGTTCCTTATATTTTAGTTTTTGATAAAGAACTAAAAGTAATAAAAAAATATAACTCTTTTAATGAACTACTTTTGACAAAACTTGTTAAAAATTTACAACAAGGTTTGTATGAAAATGGTACTTTACCACCAGAACAAAGGATAGATTTATGGCAAAAAAACAGGTTTTAGCACCAACTTTATTTATAACATTTTGCTTATATGTTATAACTCCTTGGCTTAGTTTTAATAATATTCATTTTTTGATGTTTAATTTTGAGTTTCATAGACTTGAGTTTTTATTTATGGCTTTTGAAGCTTCAACTCATCAACTTATTTATATTGTTATCTCTTTATTTATTGGATTGTTAGTAGGATTGAATTTTACTATTTCTAGGTTTTTTTGTGGATATTTTTGTCCCTCTTCTTTTGCTACATTTATAACTACATCTATAAAAAATCCTTTTATTCTTTTTTTTACAATTTTTCTATTTGCTTTTGTTTTAGCATTTTCAACTATTTCATATTTTACATCAGCTTCTAATTTAGTTCTAAATTTTACAAAATTTGATACAGCTTCAATTTTTGTAGGAATTTTAACAACTCTATTTACAAGTATCTTTTTAGTATTTCGTGGTTGGTATTGTTCTATTTTGTGTCCTTACTTTTTTGTAAGTGCGATTCTTCCTCAAAAAGATAAACAAACTTTTGAGTTTTTTGATAAAGAAAGTTGTATAGAGTGTAATAAATGTGTAAAAATCTGTCCTATTGATGAACTTGATATAAAAGCTGGTTTTGATATAAGATGTGTTCAATGTGGACTTTGTGAAGTTGCTTGTGAAAAAGTGATGTTAAAATTTAATAAATTATCTCTAATAAAGAAAAAATTTGAAGATAGAAATATTTTTAGAAGTTTTTCAAAAAATGGTTATATTTTTGGAATAATAGTCTTTTTATTGATGATATTTGTGATTTTTTATATTTTAGATAGCTCTTTTTTAGATAACTGCTATTTTACAAATAAAGAGTTGTATAAATAAAAAAATGGTCAATATCTTCTAATCTTAGAGATTTCTCAGTTAATTTTGTAGGAGGCTGATATCTCTTTAATAAAGTATAATATTTAATATTGACCATTTGAAGCAATTTTATATTATAAGTGTTAATTTTTTGTTTGAATAATAAATTTAAAAATAATTAAATATCTTTTAATTTCTCAAACTCTTTTTTTATCTCATCTATATTTTCTACTCCAACAGATATTCTAAGAAGATTTATAGGAAGATTTATTTTTTCTAAAAACTCTTTACCCTCTTTACTTACTATTAAATCATAGTGTGCTAAATATGTATAGGGCATAAGAAGTGTAAATTCAGTTCCAAGGCTTGGACCTTTTGGAAAGTTTAAATTATCATAAACTTTCTGAAAATCTTTTTTAAAGGTGATTGATATTATTCCACATAGACTATTTTCATCAATCATAAGTTTTTCATAATTCTCTTTATATTTTGGACTTAAACAGTAAAAAATTTCATCTATATAAGATGATTTTTGAAAATATTCGACTAATTTTTTTGTATTTGAAGATATTTTTTTAACTCTAGTTTTATAACCTTGTATCTCTAAAGCCAATCTTTGAATATCTTTTATATATGGTTCATCACAGTGTTTAAAAAACTCTTGTGAAATATGTGAGATTTTTGAGTTTTTATTTAAAATAATTGCACCCATTAAAACATCTGCATTTCCACAAGCAAATTTTGTCAATGATTCAACATAAATATCAGCATAAGAGTTTAAATTAAGATTATATGGTGTTGCAAAAGTAGAGTCTATAACCAAAGGAATATTATAAAATTTACAAAGATTTTTAAGTTTTTCTAAATCAACTGTTTGCACAAGTGGATTTGTAGGAATTTCTGTAACTATTGCTGAAACTTTTAATCCATTCTCTTTTAAAAAATTCTCCAAGTTATCAAGATTTGTAATATCATAAAATATTTTACTCTCTTCAAAATAGTGATTTACAATATTCATAGTATCAAGATATAGCCATCCTAGTTGAACTAAAATAGTTCTTCCATTTTTTGCTTGAATATTCTTAATTCCTTTTAGAACACAATACATTGCATTCATTCCTGAAGGAGTTAAAGATATGTTTTTCTGGGGTTGATTATAGGCATTTGATAAAGTTGAAACTACTATATCTTTTGCTTTTGTTTTCTCTTCTAGCTCTTCTTTGTGAATATTTGAAATGATTCCTAGATTATATAAATAATCTTCAGCTAATCTTGAAGATAAATTGTACCCAACATGTTGAATAAATTTTAAAACTTTTTGGTACTGTCTTCCTTTTAAAACCATAATTACACCAAAATCTTCATCAATATCTATTGGATTATTTATATAAAATCTAGAGCTTACAACTTTTACTGCCTTTTTGCTGCTAAGAAGAATAAGTTCATAATTATCACTAACTTTATATTTTGATTTTAAATAAATTGCTAGTTTTTTAAGATAAGGATGAACTATAAATCTAGGATATGCAACTGTTATTTTTTCTAAAATCTCTGGTGTTTGTTCTTCATAATCAATTACATCTTGAAGTGTTGGCATAGATGTAGAAACTGCATGAATATTATTTACTGGTAAAGTCTCACCACAAGAGATTGGTTTAAAAATAGACTCTTTTATCATTTTATAGCTTCTAATAAATCCTCTTTTAAATCTTTTAAATCTTCAAATCCAATAGAAAATCGTACTGTACTATCAGATATTCCAATTGCCTTTAATTCCTCTTTTGAAAAAGATGCATGAGATATTTTAGAAGGTATTTCAACTCTACTATCAGCACTTCCAAAAGAGCATTTTTCTCCAAATATTTTTGCATTTTCTATAAATTTTTCTGCTAATTCTACACTTTTAAAATCAGCACAAAAAACGCTAGGAATTATTTTCATCTGTTTTTTTGCTAAAGCTCTTTGTGGATGTGATTTAAGTGCTGGAAATGTAACTTTTTCTATAAAATCTTGTTTTTCAAGCCATTTAGCAAATTTTTTTGCTAATTTTTCGCTTGCTTTCATTCTAACTTTTAGGCTACTAATTCCAAGTGATATTAGATGTACATCAAGAGGATTTTGGTTTCTTCCTAAAGCATTTGAGTAGTAGTGAAGTTTTTCTGAGTTCTCTTTAGTTTTTGCAACAATAGCACCTGCAATTACACTTCCGTGACCACTTATAAATTTAGTTGTAGAAAATAGTGAAAAATCAGCTCCTAAATCAAGAGGTTTTTGACTAATAAAAGTTGCAAGTGAGTTATCAACTGCGAAAAGAGAATTGTGTGCTTTACAAAGTTTAGATATTTCTTTTAAATCTATTATTTTTAAGCCTGGATTTGTAGGACTTTCACAAAGAACCAAATCTATATTATTAGTTTTTAAAATATGTTCAACCATATTTAAATCTGTAAAATCTGTAAAGTTTACATTAATATTATATTTTTCTTTAAAAACTTTTAAAAGCCTAAATGTTCCACCATAACAATCAGCTTCAACTAAAATAGATGAATTTGCTTTTAAAACAGTTTCAAAAAGAAGTGAAACAGCTGCTATTCCTGTGTGAGTACAAACAGCTCCATATCCATTTTCAGCAAAAGCAAAAAAGTTTTCAAGTGTAGCTCTTGTAGGATTATCGCTTCTTGTATAATCATATATTTTATCGCCATTTTGGTTTTTTAAATCAAAAGTTGCTGTGTTGTATATTGGAAAGTGTGAAGAGTTTGTAGGCTCTTTAAAAGGTGCAAAATCTTTTAAATGACAAAGCATAGTTTCTAAACTTTTATTCATAAAAATCCTTAAATTGGCTAATTTTTGGGAAATTGTACCCAAATAAATTTAATCTTATTTGATACAAAAATTTGCTATAAATTTATATGAAATTTTATTTATATAAAAGGATAAGAGATGCTTAGAAGTATATTATTATTAATATTTATAATATTTTTTCAAGGATGTGCAACTTGGAGTGGAGTAAAACAAGATAGTAAAACAGCTTGGCAAGCTACAAAAGATACAACAACTGAAGTTGTAAAAGATGTAAAAAAATCAATTCACGAAGCAACGGAGGATTAAATACTATTCGACTTCTCTAACTCTTAAAAATGAAGCGAATTTTGGTTTACCATTTTTTGTTAAACCATAATATTTGAAAGTTACAAACTGTCCAATTTTTGGTGGATTTAATCTATCTTCTTTTTTAAATCCACCACCTAAATTAAAGACAGTTTTATTTTTTAATTCTATTTTTAAACTTTTAAATGAACCATCTTTATTAAAATTATGTGCAATGACTTTCCCCTCATCATCAAGAAACTCTTTTACTTTTAAAGAGTTATTCGTTCTTCCCGTTTCATAAGATAAATTTGGATTTTTTATAATCACTCCTTCTGCACCATTTTCTAATAGTTCTTTTAAAAATTTATTTAAATGATTTTTATCTTTGCAAACTATTTGAGGAATAATTTTTATATATCTATTTGGATTTTTTTTTAAATAATTTTCTAAAAAATCAAGTCTAGTTTTAAAATTTCCATTTGCATTTGGAATTTCAAAAATATTGTAAGTTATATTTTCCCAATCTTTTGACTCTTGTTGACTTAAAACAATACTTTGAATATTTTCAAAATCACCTCTTTTTGTCCATAATTCACCATCTAAAGGAAATGGTGGAAAATCTTTTGTAAACCAAGATGGAGCAAATATTTTATTTTTATTTTTAGAAAATAACTCTTTCCCATCCCAATATGCTCTAATACCATCTAATTTTTCACTCATATACCAATTTGCAACATCAATAGAATCTTCATAAGTTGAAGGTTTTTGTAAATTTAATGCAAAAGCAAAATTTATAAAAAGAAAAAGTGTTAACAAAACTTTTATAAAATTGTTAAATAGTTTGATTTTAAACTGTATCATAATTTTATTTTAGCTAAAATAATTCGATTTTCAATATAAAAGGGAAAACTTTGAGTAAAGATATTTTAACAGATGATGAAAAAAAGCTTTTAATAGACTCTATAAGAACAGTTGAGGATTTTCCAAAACCAGGTATTAGCTTTAAAGACATTACAACACTTTTAAATAATAAAGATGCATTTGAACTACTTATGAACCATCTTGAATATAGATATAAAAAATATAATTTAGATTTTATAGCAGGAATTGAAGCAAGAGGATTTTTATTTGGAGCAGCTCTTGCTTCAAGACTTAAAATTGGTTTTGTACCAATAAGAAAAAAAGGGAAACTCCCTAGTACAACTTTATGTGAAAAGTATGAACTTGAGTATGGATTTGATGAGGTTGAAGTTCATTTTGATGCTTTTAGAGATATAAAAAAACCAAAAGTTCTTTTAATAGATGATTTAGTTGTAAGTGGTGGAACAGCAGTTGCAGCTGCTAATTTAATAGAAAAATTAGATGCCTCTTTAGTTGAAGCTTGTTTTATTTTGAATTTTTCTATATTGCCTGGAAAAGCCAAACTTGAAAAGAAAACTCCTGTTTATGCGGTGCTAGAAATATGAGTAACTATATCCCAAAAAAAAGTATATTTGATCCAAATTCAAATGGAGAGTTTGGTGTTGGTGGTGAGTTTGGAATTTTTGGAGGACAATATGTTCCTGAAACATTGATGCCTATTTTAAAAGAGCTTGAAGCTACTTATAGTAAATATAGATTTGATAAAGAGTTTTGGGCTGAGGTAAACTACTACTTAAAAGATTATGTTGGACGTGAAAATCCACTATATTTTGCAAAAAATATAAGTGATGAGCTTGGAGCAAAAATCTATTTAAAAAGAGAAGATTTAAATCACACAGGTGCTCATAAAGTAAACAATGTTATTGCTCAAGGATTACTAGCAAAAAAAATGGGGAAAACAAAAGTAATAGCTGAAACAGGAGCTGGACAACATGGAGTTGCAACTGCAACAATCGCAGCTTTGCTTGGACTTGAGTGTACTGTTTTTATGGGTGCAAAAGATGTACAAAGACAAGAGTTAAATGTATTTAGAATGAAACTTTTAGGTGCTAAAGTTGTTGCAGTAGAAAGTGGAAGTAAAACTTTAAAAGATGCAATGAATGATGCTATTAGATATTGGGTTACAAATGCAAGAGATACTTTTTATATAATTGGAACAGTTGCAGGTCCTCATCCATATCCTATGATGGTGCGAGATTTTCAAGCAATTATTGGTTACGAATCAAGAAAACAAATACTTGAAAAAGAGAATAGACTTCCTGATTATGTAGTTGCATGTATTGGTGGAGGATCAAACTCAATTGGTATGTTTTCTCATTTTTTAGAAGATAAAAGTGTTACTTGTGTTGGAATTGAAGCAGGGGGATTAGGACTTGATACGCCTAAACATGGAAGTTGTTTAGCAAAAGGAACTCCTGGAATTTTACATGGACAGTGTTCATATTTACTTCAAGATGAAGATGGACAAGTTTTAGAAGCCCATAGTATTAGTGCTGGTCTTGATTATCCAGGAGTTGGACCAGAACATAGTTTTCATAAAGATAATAAAACAGTTACATATGATAATATAACTGATAAAGAAGCCCTTGATGCATTTGTTTGGTTAAGTCAAAAAGAGGGAATTATTCCAGCATTTGAATCAGCTCATGCAATTGCATATTTGAAAAAAGCAAAAGATAAATTGAAAGATAAATTAGTAATAGTTTGTCTATCAGGTAGAGGTGATAAAGATATGATACAGGCAAAAAGCCTACTAAATTTTGAATAAGGATAAAAATGAGAGAACTTTTTAGGAAAATTCAGCCATATACAGGAAAGATTTTTGCAGTCGGATTGATAACATTTTTATCTTTTCTTTTTTATAATCTATACAATGCTCCTGTTGATGGGTTTGAAGAGAAATTTATTTATCTTTTAAAACAGTATGGTTATGCGATACTTTTTGTATGGAGTATGCTAGAAGGTGAGATGGGTTTAATTATGGCTGGTCTTATGGCTCATGATGGCTCTATGAATCTATTTTTAGCTATTTTTATTGCAGGTCTTGGTGGATTTGCCGGAGATCAAGTATATTTTTATATTGGTAGATTCAATAAAGAGGGAGTTTTAAAAAGATTAAGAGGACAAAGAAGAAAATTTGCATTTGCCCATTTACTTTTAAAAAAACATGGTTGGCCAATAATTTTTACTCAAAGATATATGTATGGTATGCGAACAATTATTCCAATTTCTATAGGACTTACAAGATATGATGCAAGAAAATTTGCATTTATAAATTTAATAAGTGCTTGGTGTTGGGCTGCTATTACAATCGTTCCTGTTTGGTATTTTGGAAATCAGATTATGGTTGTTTTACACTGGGCAAAAGAGCACTGGTATTTAGCAATTCCAATAGCAGCTATTTTTGGTGGAGGAATTATATATTATTTTAACAAAGCAACAAAAAAAATTGAAAAAAGGGTAATGGATGAAAATTAATATTTTAGAAATATCAAAAAATAAAGATTTTGATTTAGAGATAGTTTTAGTAAATAATTTAAATCAAATTGAGTATGAAAAGGATAGAGAGATTTTAGAAAATCTTGAGTTTAAAGTAAAAGATGAAACAGCAGTTTTATTGGTACAAAGTAAAAAAATATATGCTTCTTTTGAAGAGTTTACATACGATAGTTTAGCAATTGCAATGGCAACTGCAATTAAGAGATTTAACTCAACAAAATATAAGAGTGTAAAACTTTTATTAAATAATAGTTTAAAAGATAATTTTAAAGCTTTAGTTGAAGGGGCAATTTTAGGTTCATATTCATTTGATAATTATAAAAGTGAAAAAAGTAATAAAAAACAGGAGTTAGCTTTTGTTGTTGATGATAAAGATTCTCAATTAACTACTATTTTAAAAGAGTCTCAAACTATTTGTGAGGCAGTAAATAGTGCAAGAGATATTGTAAACACTGCTCCTGCTGATTTTACACCAAAAAGTTTTGTAAAAGAGGCACAAAATATTGCAAAAGAGTTTGAACTTGATTGTGAAATTTTAGGTGAAAAAGATTTAGAAAAGCAAAAAATGATGTCAATGCATAGTGTGGGACGTGCTTCTATTCATGAATCACAACTAATACATCTTAAATATAAACCTAAAAAAGCTATTAAAAAAGTTGTACTTGTTGGAAAAGGTTTAACTTATGATAGTGGTGGATTATCTTTAAAACCAGCTGATTTTATGATTACTATGAAAGCTGATAAATCAGGTGGAGTTGCTGTTTTAAATACTATAAAAGTTATTGCAAAATTAAAATTACCTATTGAAGTTCATGCAATTATTGGTGCTGTTGAAAATATGGTTGGTGGAAATGCTTATAAGCCAGATGATATTTTAAGAGCTAAAAATGGTAAAACTATAGAAGTAAGAAATACAGATGCAGAAGGAAGATTAGTTCTTGCAGATTGTTTATGTTATGCTCAAGATGAGATTAAAAATATAGACTATCTTTTAGATTTTGCAACTTTAACTGGTGCTTGTGTTGTTGGACTTGGTGAATATACAACAGGAATTATGGGAAATAGTGAAGAGCTTAAACATCAAGCTTTAGTATCAGCACAAAATTCTGGAGAGTATGCTACAAAACTTGATTTTAATAGATATTTAAAAAAATGTATAAAATCAGAAATAGCAGATGTTTGTAATATCTCAAATACAAGATACGGTGGAGCTATAACTGCTGGAATGTTTTTAGATAATTTTATATATGAAGAGAATAAAAACAGATGGATACATTTCGATATAGCTGGACCTGCATTTGTAGAAAAAGCTTGGGGATATAATCCATACGGTGCAAGTGGAACAGGTGTTAGAATGGCTGTTCAATTTATAAAAGACTTAATAAAATTATAATTTATATAGTTAAATAAAAGTTGGTATTTTATACCAACTTTTAGAGACCGTTAAATATTTCGTGTCAAAGTAATTCTGATAGGAGAAATCCTATCACACCAGAACTTAAATTTTAAGTTCACTATCTAATCTTCCTTCAAAAAATATTGCCAGT